>CAXNFK010000127.1:0-3104 GCA_964201775.1 Candidatus Nanopelagicaceae bacterium | reverse complement strand
TTGGTGTTATCGGTGCAGGACGAATTGGCATTGGTCACTCGGGAAGCGTTAATGACACAGCTGGCGCCGAACTTGTAGTTGTTGTTGATGCAATCGAAGAGAGTGCAGCGAAACTTGCAGGCCAATACGGTGCTAAACACACAACTAATATTGATGACATATTTACTAAAGGTGATGTTGATGCAATTATCGTTGGATCTCCTACCCCAACTCACGTAGATTTAATTAACCGATCTATTGATGCCGGCATCCACGTACTATGCGAAAAGCCAGTTGATCTTGATATCAATCGTGCAAACACAATCAAAGATAAGGTCGCTAACTCAAAGACCAACGTATCGATAGCTTTTAACCGACGCTACGATCCAAACTTTGCAGCTGTTTATGCACGCGTTAAGGCTGGCGAACTAGGAAACCTTGAGCAGTTAGTTCTAACAAGTCGCGATCCTGCGCCACCACCACAGGCTTACATCGCAGTATCTGGTGGAATATTCCGTGACCAAGTTATTCACGATTTCGATATCGCTCGTTATTTCGTGGGCGACATTGCAGAAGTGAGCACCTTTGCAACAAATGCTTTTAGCTCTGAAATTAAAGCTGAAGGAGACTTTGATACGGCTATTACAAACTTACGAAGCACTGATGGCAAGTTAGTTTCAATTATTAACTCACGTCACTCTTCTTATGGATATGACCAACGCCTTGAAGCCTTTGGCGATAAGGGAATGCTTCAGGTTACTAACGTGGCGCCAACATCAGTTCGCAGTTTCAAGGCTGATCACAGCGAACAACTTGATCCATATCTAAACTTCTTCTTAGAAAGATATGCCGCTTCATACCGTAAAGAGCTTGCCCTCTTCATCGAAAGTATTGAAACCGGAAAACAACTTAACCCGACTTATGAAGATGGTTGCAAAGCGCTTATTCTCGCTGACGCTGCAACTGAATCTGCAAAGACGGGCAAAGTTGTAAAGGTCGTAAATTTATAAGGCTTTAGAAACCTTCGCTATCGAGTTCGGCTAGAACTTGGCGTAGGAATTCCACACTTGCTTTCGCATCTGCAAATGGACCAGCACCTGCTGTTGGTTCAGTGCTTAACGCATTGTCTTGTTCTAAAACAAACCAACCGTCATAGCCAGCCATAATTAAATTGCGAACAACGGTGCGAATATTTGCATCGCCTTGGCCAAGTGGCGTGTAAAGGCCAGCCAACATTCCGTCGTAATAAGTAACTTCATGCGAGCGAACCTTCGCTGCCATTGCGTTATTTACATCTTTAAGGTGTGAATGTGCAACGCGATCTGCATGATCTTTAGAGAACGCGACGATGTCGGTTCCACCAATCATCATGTGACCGGTATCTAAACAGAATGGAATTGTTGAACCTTTAACAACTCGGTTCACATGGTCAGCTGTTTCAACCATTGTTCCAACATGTGGGTGTAGAACTGACTTCACGCCAATCTTTGCCGCTTCGGCTTGAATGCGGTTTAGATTGTTGAACAAAATATCCCATTCGGCGTCGGTCAAAACTGGAAGTTTTTCGTCGTATCCAGTAATTCCAGAGTTAGCAGCAAGAACTAATGTCTTTGCGCCAGCAGCTGCATAACCTTCTAATTCTTTTTGAACTCCAGGAATTGGATCGTGATCTGCGCGGTGCAAGATAACTGGAACAAAGCCACCAACTGCAGTCATGTTATGTTCTTTTAATATTGAAGCTTTTAGTGCTGGTTCCATTGGCAAGAAACCTTCAGGTCCAAATTCAGTTGCGCTAAATCCTAAATCGGCCATCTCTTTCAATACGCGCGCTGGTGACATTTGATGTCCCCATCCTGGGACTTCACAAACTCCCCATGAAATTGGTGCGGCCGCTATCTTCGCGTTCTTTGCGCTCATTTGGTGCTCCTGTCCTGATCATTTTGGTTATTTTTTAGATTAGCTATTGCTTTTGGTTTAACTCCAGTTAGAACATCGCGCACACCTTGCGCCGCCATCACATATGTTGCAATTGTTGCTTGCTTGCTCAATCCCATTACGTGCGGGGTTAGGACAACGTTCTCGTGATCAAAAATTGGATGATGAGTTGGTGGTTCCGAATCAAATACATCTAAACCGACTCCCCCAAGTTTCCCACTTGTTAGCGCTAATAGCGCAGCATCTAAATCAACTAGTGCTCCTCTTGAACAATTAACCAAGATTGCACCTGATTTGATTTGTCCGAATTCTTTTGCGCCGATTAAACCAGTTGTTTCTGGTGTTAGTGGCAGATGCAGAGTTATTACATCAGAGAGCGATAGCAAATCTGCAAGTGAATCGACCTTCATATCTGCAGGAATTTGCGCATATGGATCAAAGGCGATTACTTTCATCTCAAAACTCTTTGCAATTTTTGCAACGCGAGCACCTATGCGGCCGTAGCCAATAACTCCAAGAGTCTGACCTTCTAAATCGCCAACTGGGAATTTAGTTCGCTCGTTCCACTTGTCACTGGCAACTAACTTTGTAAGTGGCCCAAGTCGTTTAGAGAGATGGAGAATATGGGCAAAAGCCCCTTCGGCAACTGCGTTTGTATTACTTCCTGGTGTAACTAAGACTGGGATTCCACGGGCATCGGCAATATCTAAATCAACTAATTCAGTTCCGACACCAGTGCGAGAAACTACCTTTAGGTTTGGCATGGCATCAAAGATCGATTTATTAAATTCAAATGCAGCGCGAACAATTGCACCTTCGGCAATTGCCAAGTCGGCAGACGTTGGGTTTTCAATATAAGTGAAGCCGGACCCCAAAATTGGCGAGACGATTTCACTTGAAATTGGACCCATGCCAACTATCACCGAACTTGAACTATTGCTCATTATTTTGCAATCGCCGCCGTTGTTCCAACAGCACTTTTAATTGCAACCCACTTCTTTGATTCTGCAGATTCTTCAATAGCCGAAACAACTCGAGCAGCAGAAACCGCATCATGAATATTTGAATTCTTTGCAGGACCACCAAAATAGGCTTCAAGGAATTTACGGGCTTCAACAATCTTTAGATCGTCATAACCCATTGAAGTTCCAGCGCCTGGTTGGAAGTTTCCAAAATCGCCAAACATTGGT
>CAXNFK010000126.1:0-3147 GCA_964201775.1 Candidatus Nanopelagicaceae bacterium | reverse complement strand
AGTTGCAACAGCTTTCTCTAATTTAGTTTTACCCACTGCGGCCATAATGCCGCCAAGATTTACCGCCCCGGTTTTATTAAGTAGCGCTGTTGCATCAGTTAAATAAGTAGGTGAAATTTCAGCATGTCCATCGATGCGCGAAACAATTGGAAATTTTGATTTCGCAATTGCCGCATTTAAACCATTTGCAGTTCGGCCCGTCGGGTTATCTACTAATACAACTCGAGAATCGGCGGCTGCTATCTCTTTAGCAATTTCATTTGTTCGATCACTCGATGGCCCCAAGGCGAGGATTACCTCAAAAGCGCCACTGTAATTCTGAGCCAAGATTGCAGAAACACTTTCCCGAAGGTCTCGCTCCTCGTTGAGAATGGGCAGAACTACAGATACGCCCATCAAACTGCCAGAAACCTGATTCATATCTCCAAGGTTAGTGTTACCTCGCACTAGTATCGGGCAAATGAAGCTTAAAGTTTCCGTAATAGGCACTGGATATTTGGGTGCCACCCACGCGGCCTGCATGTCATCACTGGGATTTGAAGTTATTGGCGTTGATGTTGATGCCAGCAAAATTGCGCTCTTAACTGCTGGCAAAGTTCCATTTTATGAACCTGGGCTAGAAGATTTATTACAAAAAGAAATTGCTTCTGGGCGGTTAAATTTTTCTACTGATTTCAACGCAATAGCCGATGCCGATGTTCACTTTATCTGTGTTGGAACTCCACAACTTGAGGGTTCTTTGGCCGCTGATCTCAAATATGTTGATGCCGCACTTGATGCAGTTGCTGGAATTTGTAAGCCAGGTTCTTTGGTAGTTGGAAAATCAACCGTTCCAGTTGGAACTGCGGCTCGGCTTCGCGAACGGTTACTAAAAATTAATCCAGGCGTTGATTTGGCCTGGAATCCAGAGTTCTTGCGTGAAGGATTTGCAGTCGAAGATACCTTGCATCCAAACCGATTAGTTGTGGGTGTCGTTAACGATGCTGCTGAAGCAAAGTTAAAAGAGATTTACAAGAGCAACTTGGCTGAAAATACGCCATGGGTTCGCGCCGATTTACCAACATCTGAGTTAGTAAAAGTCGCAGCAAATTCATTTCTTGCAACGAAAATTTCCTTCATCAACGCAATGGCAGAAGTTTGTGAGGCTGCCGGTGGCGATGTAACTGTTCTCGCAAAAGCAATTGGATACGACCCAAGAATTGGAAGTCGCTTCTTACAGGCCGGTATTGGTTTCGGTGGTGGCTGTTTACCAAAAGATATTCGAGCATTCATGGCACGTGCCGGAGAACTTGGCGCGGATCAAGCACTGGAATTCTTGCGAGAAATTGATTCAATTAACTTAAGAGCAAGGCAACGCGTTATTGAACTTGTTCGAAAAGATTTATCAGACAACCTTTCGGGTAAGAAAATTACAGTTCTTGGTGCTGCATTCAAACCAGACAGTGATGATGTACGCGATTCCCCAGCACTTGATATTGCTGCTCAAATTGCAGCAGCAGGGGCAATGGTCACAATTCATGATCCCAAAGCAATTGCACCCGCAAAGAAACGATTCCCGGCGTTAGGTTTTTCCGAAGATATTGAAGGTGCGCTTAAAGGGGCCGAATTAGTTCTGCACTTAACAGAGTGGAAGGTCTATCGCGAACTTGATCCGGCGAAGATGGCAAAGTTGGTTGCAAGCCCAATAATCATTGATGGCCGCAACGCTCTAGATCGCGAAGCTTGGGTTGCGGCTGGTTGGAAATTTAGAGCGTTAGGCCGCGCAAACTAGCAAGTATTAATTGCTTTAATTTGTTTTAAGTTTTAAAGACCAAATTCCAAGGGCAACAACAACTAATCCAGTTGCAAAGCAGAGTGCGGCATATGAGAAAAATCCGATAATCACGCCACCGATGGCAGCGCCACCTGCTCCCATTAAATTCATAACCAAATCGCTTGCACCTTGGGTGGAAGGGCGCATTTCAAAACTTACTGTTTCAGATAGAAGTGTTGAGCCTGCAATCAAAGTAAATGACCAACCAAGTCCTAATAAAAATAATCCAAATCCCAGTGTGAATGAATCATGATGTGGTGCCATCCCGGAAATTAGCGCTGATGCTATAAGAATCACGACACCGATTTGAATAGTTCTTACTCGCCCAAGCTTGTCACTTATCGCACCAACTATCGGTGAAAATGCATACATTCCAAGAACGTGAACACTAATAACCAAACCAATTACTCGTAAGGTTGCATCGAAGTGCGCCATATGTACCGGAGTCATAACCATTATCGAAACCATTGCCAAGTGTCCGATAGCTACGGAAGCTATTGCAAAAAGTGCAAGTGGATACTCTCGAATATGAGCAAGTGCTGAACGTGTGGTTTCTCTCTTCTTTGCCAAACTGCCTTCTGCGGTTTTATTCGCAGTTAAATAAGGATCCGGCCTTAAGAATAATTGGATAACAATTACTGAGAGAAATAACGTTAATGCAGCAATTAAATACGGTCCAACTAATTCTGGTAGTCCTAAAGATGCGGCAAAAACTCCAGATGGCTCCATTAAATTTGGTCCGGTTACAGCTCCGATAGTGGAGCCCCAGACGACATAAGACAAATTCTTTGAACTGTTTTCTGAAGTTGCTAAATCAATTGCGGCAAATCTTGCCTGATATCCGGAGGCCGAAGCCGCACCAACGAAAAATGCACCAAGAAGCATGAAAAATAAAATTCGATTCGCACCCCCAAAAATGGTTAGGAGTGCACCGATGACACCTACTGAGTAACCAATAGTTAGAGCTAATCGACGTCCACCAGTTTGAGTAAGTCGGGCAAGTGGAAGGGCCATTACTGCGGCGCCAAGAACCGATGTTGTTTGGGCTAGCCCAGACAGGCCTTCGGATTTAGTAATTGATGAAACTAGAAGTGATCCCGCCGCGACTGTGCCAGCTACACCAATACCATTTAGAACTTGGGCAATTCCAAGAACTCGAACTATTTTTCTTTGATGTGATTCGGGTGAAAGAATTTTCATTAACTAGATTTAAAACCCAGTTTTTTGGCTGCGTTTGGTCGTTAAATTTGCGCCTTTTTCTTTTGCTTCTGAGTTAATTTTTGTAAGTTCGGCGCTTACTTTCTTAGAAACTTCTTCATCGCTAATTCCTAAAA
>CAXNFK010000125.1:0-3278 GCA_964201775.1 Candidatus Nanopelagicaceae bacterium | reverse complement strand
CGGCAAGGTTACCCGTAATTTCTTTGTCAGACATCTACCAAAAAAGCCCGAGTCGGCGATAGCGTTCGCCTTATGGATCAATACACAGTACCCGCAATCGTTCCGCCAGCAACCACCGGAAATCTCTCCGACTTAGTTGCAAATCGCGCTACAAATGAACCTAATCGCATAACTCTTTCCCGCCCATTGGGTGAAGGTTGGCAAGGCGTAAGCGCCAAAGAATTCGATAGTGAAGTCCGCGCAGTAGCAAAGGGATTGATGGCCGCAAATATTGCGCTTGGTGATCGCGTAGCAATCATGGCGAAGACAAGATACGAATGGACAGTTTTAGATTTTGCTGTCTGGTATGCCGGAGCAGTGTCTGTCCCAATTTATGAAACATCAAGTGCCGAGCAAGTTGAGTGGATCTTAAATGACTCTGGCGCTGTTGCGATTATTGTTGAAACACCTGCACATCGTGAGGTAGTGAACCCAGTCTTAACTTCTGCTTGTAAGAATGTGTGGACAATTACAGATGGTGCGCTTGATGCACTCACAAATCTTGGAAGCAAAATTTCAGATAGCGATGTTGAAACTCGAAGAAATCAACCTAAACCAGAAGCGCTGGCAACTCTTATTTACACATCAGGAACCACAGGAAAACCTAAAGGCGTTCAACTAACACACGGAAACTTTCTCTCTGAATGTGGAAACGTTGTTCAGGGTGCAAGCGATCTATTCCTGAAGCCTGGTGGATCTACTCTGCTCTTTCTTCCGATTGCACATGTTTTTGGACGTATGGTTGAAGTTGGCGCAATCACCGCTGGCCTACACCTGGCACATTGCCAAGACATAACCAGACTCCCTGCAGATCTAGGAACATTCAAACCAACATTCGTTCTTGCAGTTCCAAGAATTTTTGAGAAGATCTATAACGGTGCTGAAGCTAAAGCAGAAGCAGCCGGCAAAGGTTCTATCTTCCGCAAAGCTGCAGATGTTGCAATCGCTTACAGCGAATCGCTAGATTCTAAAAAGAAAAACCTTGGCTTAATTCTTAAGCATGCAATCTTTGACAAACTTGTTTATTCAAAGATAAGAGCTGGAATGGGTGGCCGCGTTGAGGCTGCTATTTCAGGCGGTGCACCTCTTGGTGCGCGCTTAGGACACTTCTATCGCGGTGCTGGAATAAATGTTTTAGAAGGATATGGGTTAACCGAAACAACTGCCGGTGCAACGCTAAATCTTTCTACTGCGCAACGAGTTGGTTCAGTAGGACGTCCACTTCCAGGAACAACAGTAAAAATTGCAGAAGATGGCGAAGTTCTTATAAAAGGTGACATCGTTATGAACGGTTACTGGCAGAACGATGCAGCGAACAGCGAAGTCTTCACTAGTGATGGTTTCTTCAAGAGCGGTGACCTTGGAACACTTGATCATGCCGGCTTCCTCTCTATTGTTGGTCGTAAAAAGGAATTAATTGTTACCTCGGGAGGAAAGAATGTTGCTCCTGCCGTATTAGAAGATCGAGTTCGTGCTCACCCACTTGTAAGCCAATGCATGGTTGTCGGAGATAACAAACCATTTATTGCCGCACTTGTAACTATTGATCCAGATGCAATTAAGAATTGGATCACGGCGAACAAGAAGGATGGTGCGACAATCGCAACTCTTACTAAAGACCCAGATTTGAATTCAGTTATTCAAACTGCAATTGATGAAGCAAACAAAGCGGTTAGCCGCGCTGAATCAATTCGCAAATTCACAATCTTGCCAACTGATTTCACAATCCCTGGTGGTCAATTAACTGCAAAGCTTTCTGTAAAGAGGCATGTAGTTGCAGCAGAATTTAGTCAGGAAATCGAAGCGCTCTTTACGTGAAAACCGCTCGTGGCCTACACGACGAGATAAGTGAAGATTTATTCGAAATCGGTAACCAACTAGATTCACTTGCCGGTTTGGTTGACTGCTCCCCTGCTGACCGAAATAACTTGCGGATAATTCGTGGGAAAGTTTCAATTCTCTGTGAACTTCTGAGCGCTGATATCCCAACGGCCGATGAGGTTTCTAGAACTATATTTTCGGTGGAGATTCGGCAAGCAATCTCCGAAATCAACGACTTATTAGAAGTTTCAAAGATCCAAGGTACGACAATTGATGAGCTACGTGAGTTGCTCGGCTTTCCCAAATATTTTCTGGCACAAAGTAAAAAAACTATTCGAGCAAGTGAGCCACTGACTAAACGTGAAAAAGAAGTTCTTCTATTGCTCCCGCGTGGTCTTACCGCAAAGGCAATGGCCTCCGAATTGTTTTTAACGGAGGCGACAGTAAAAAGTCACTTGGCCGCAATATTTAGGAAATTTGAAGTTGCAAATCGCACTCAGGCAATTGCAATTGCGGTTGAAAGTAAAATCTTAACCTTTTAAAACTTCAGCGAATCTTTCACCCCAATAATTCCAATTCCAATTTTCAACTGCCCAGATTCTGCCATTCGCGCCAAACTCTTTAGAAAGTTTTGGATTCGATAAAAGTGAGATGCAAGCTTGAGCAATTTCTTTTTCATCGGTTCCGTTAACAACTAGGCCGGTTCTATTAACTTGGACCGCATCAGGAGCGCCACCTGAATCCCCTGCAATAACTGGCAGGCCACAAGCACTTGCTTCTAAGTAGACAATCCCTAGCCCTTCAACTTCAAGTCCAGCTAAACGCGACCTTGATGGTGAAACAAATACATCACCGAGTAGGAAATGTCTTGGGAGTTGGTCGTAACTAATTCGGCCTAGGAGCTTTACGTCATTCCCTAAATTGTATTTTGAAATCAATTTTCTCAAATGTGCTTCCCGAGGTCCGCTTCCAATTATCAAAAGGAGGGCTCCGGGCACTTTGTTTTTGATTAGTGTCATCGCCTCGATTAATTGATCCTGTCCTTTGCGATGAACCAATCTTCCAACACAGAGCAAGGTTGGCCGATCCGAAATTTTGTACTTTGTAAGTAGTTCTGTTGGTTTGGCTCCAGGTTGAAACTGTTCAACTGATATTCCAGGAGAGATTTGAACAAGCTCTACTTTTTTACCAACAGCTTTAGAGATAGCAGATCTTGTGAATGGCCCAAGGTAAGTAAGAACATCGCATGAGTTACCGATTCGTCGCATTGCTAAATTGAAAATAGGTAACTTAGCCCACCAAACTTCATGGCCATGAGTAAGTGCAACTATTCGTTTTGCACCTGCCCTGCGCAAATTCGGCGCCATTAAGGCAAGTGGAGCCGCGGCACCAAACCAAATAGTGGTCGAGTTGTGCTT
>CAXNFK010000124.1:0-3400 GCA_964201775.1 Candidatus Nanopelagicaceae bacterium | reverse complement strand
GCAGTCATGCCTTGGAATTGGGCACGAGTGATTGTTTCATCCAAGAAAAGTGGATTCTTCTCAGTGTCAACAGTTATATAAGGAAGATTGATAGAAGTTTGTTGTGATGATGACAATTCAATCTTTGCTTTTTCCGCTGCTTCGCGAACGCGTTGCATTGCCATCTTATCTTTTGTTAAATCGATACCATTCTTCGCAGCAAATGTTTTTACAAGATAATCAACTAAAGATTGATCCCAATCATCGCCACCAAGATTATTGTCGCCATTAGTTGCTTTAACTTCAACAACACCGTCGCCAATTTCTAGAAGTGAAACGTCGAATGTTCCACCACCAAGGTCGAATACTAAAATAGTCTTTTCAGCATCGCCCTTATCCATGCCATATGCAAGTGCTGCCGCTGTTGGCTCGTTAACAATTCGCAGAACATTTAAGCCGGCAATTTCGCCAGCTTCTTTTGTTGCTTGTCGTTGTGCGTCATTGAAGTATGCAGGAACTGTAATTACTGCATCCGTAACAGTGTCACCAAGAAAACTTTCAGCATCGCGTTTTAACTTCATTAAAATGCGCGCGCTTATTTCTTGAGGTGTATATGACTTTCCATCAATGTCCATGTTCCAACTTGTGCCCATGTGGCGCTTAACAGAGCGAATTGTGCGCTCAACGTTTGTAACTGATTGTCGCTTTGCAACTTCACCAACAAGAACTTCACCATTCTTTGCGAAGGCAACGATCGATGGCGTTGTGCGAGCGCCTTCTGCGTTTGTAATTACAGTTGGCTCTCCGCCTTCTAATACAGATACGCAGCTGTTTGTAGTTCCTAAGTCGATTCCGACTGATCTAGCCATTTATAGTGCTCCTTTTTTGATTTTTCAGCCTGTTTTTTGACCGGCTATGGTCGAATTCTCGTCCTTGAGTCGCTCGATGTCAAAAGATTGAGCCAAGCGGACTCAAGTTGAGTTAGTCAGGTAACGCCTGGGTTCGGTGGGATATTCCCTTGAGTTCGCAGGCTGGGCTCTAGCCTTCTCACATGAATTACTTGGCGATCGCCCTATATCTCTTCACGCTCTTCGGCCTTGGGCTTTTTCTCCTAAAGGGGCGCGAGATGTATCGCCGGATTTCCGCGGGCCAGAGCGACCCAGCTCGATTCCTGAATAAGGGCGAACGCGCAACTGCGATGGCTAAAGAAATTTTGCTTCACACCAGAATGCTGCGTTTTACTGGATCTGCAATTGCGCACTGGTTTGTAATGATTGGTTTTTTTGCACTACTCGGAACGCTAATAACTGCATATGGACAAGTACTAGATGCATCATTTGTATTACCAATAATTGGGAACTGGGCGCCTTATCGTTATTTCGTATTAGCAATTACTTGGGCTACTGGAATTTCAATCGTTGCTCTTATTGGAATCAGACAAGTTACTAGATTTTTTCATAAGAGTCGCACTTCAAGATTTCTAGGGTCGCGATCATTAAAGGCTTACTATGTCGAAGCAACTATTTTGGCTGTTGTAATTTGTGTAATTACTTTAGATTATTTAGAACATCAATATTATGTAAATGCAACTGCTGTTCAAATAGTTGCTGGAATTAAAATTTTCGTTTCAGTTATGTGGTTTGTTGTTATTTCAAACGATTTAACTATGGGAGTTGCTTGGCATCGATTCTTGGCACCATTCAATATTTTCTTTAAACGCAATCTGGATTCAAGACCGGCGCTAGGTGAATTGCCAGAGATGATTTCACATGGCAAACCAATTAACTTTGAAGATCCGAAAGAAGATGATGTTTTCGGAATCGGTAAGAGCGCCGATATTTCTTGGAAAGGCCTGCTTGATATGGCTAGCTGCACCGAGTGCGGCCGTTGCCAATCACAATGTCCAGCTTGGCATACAGATAAACCGCTTTCGCCAAAGTTATTGATAATGGCGATGCGAGATCATGCGCTGACAAAAGTCCCAAGTACCGAAAAAGATGAAAATATTGTTGGAAATATTATCTCTCCTGAAGTTCTGTGGTCCTGTACAACATGTGGTGCTTGCGTTGAAGAGTGCCCAGTAGATATCGAGCACATTGATCACATCGTAAATATGCGCCGTTTTCAGGTTCTAGTTGAATCAGAATTTCCCTCAGAACTTGGTGGCACCTTTAGAAATCTAGAGAAAACCGGCAACCCGTGGGGTGCAAACCGCGCTGATCGAAACGGTTGGATTGCGGAATGCGATTTTCCAGTAACGCTTATCGAAAATGAGATTCCTGAAGATGTCGAAGACTTGTTCTGGGTTGGTTGCGCTGGCGCGTATGAAGAGCGCGCAAAGAAAACAACGAAAGCAGTCGCCGAACTTCTATACATGTCTGGAACAACTTTTGGCGTTTTGGGGCAACGTGAGACTTGCAGCGGCGATCCAGCCCGCCGATCTGGAAATGAATTCTTATATCAAATACTTTCCCGTGAGAATATTGAAACCTTGCAAAAAACTTTCGGTACACGTGGTGTGAAAAAAGTTGTAGTTACCTGCCCACATTGCTTTACAACTATTGGGCGAGACTACAAACAACAAGGATTTGAATTGCAGATGGTTCATCACACACAGCTGCTTAATCAATTGATTAAAGAAGGAAAACTAAAAACTTCGCCACACAAGAGCGATGCAACACTTACTTATCACGACCCTTGCTATTTGGGCCGACACAATCAGATTTATCAACCACCTCGTGAACTCTTGGAATCAACTGGAGTTGCAGTTACTGAAATGCCAAGAAATCAAGAACGTTCTTTCTGTTGTGGCGCTGGTGGTGGCCGCATGTGGATGGAAGAAACGATTGGCACCCGAATCAACTTGAACCGAGTAGATGAAGCGATCGCAACCGAAGTTAAAGAGGTTGCAGTCGCATGTCCATTCTGCAGAATTATGGTTAGCGATGGAATGACTGCCCGTGAATCAGATATTGGGGTTTTAGATGTTGCTCAAGTTCTTTTGCGGAATATTAAAGGGTAAGTAATAACTACGCCTGCAACCAAACCACCAACATGTGCGCGCCAATCAATTCCAGAAATTGTAAATGTCATTAACAAGTTAACAATTATTACGCCGACTATGTTCTGATAGTTGGCGCCAGCTTTTTTCCCAATTACAAGTAGTGCGCCAAAGATTCCATAAACCGCACCTGATGCACCGACTGCGTAAACATTTTGCGGGCCAAAATAAAGCGACGCTGCTGAAGCGCCTAATAATGAGCCTATAAAAATAATTCCAAAGCGGAATTTCCCAACATATTCTTCGACTGGGGTTCCGATCGAATATAGGGCTAACATATTAAATATTAAGTGCAACCAACCTGCGTGTGTTAGAGCAACAGTTAGTAGGCGATACCACTGGCCAGTATCTACTCCCGGG
>CAXNFK010000123.1:0-3416 GCA_964201775.1 Candidatus Nanopelagicaceae bacterium | reverse complement strand
CGTTTGTTGCCACGCAAGTGGGGATGAACAAACTAAAAGTTCTTAGATGTGTGGAAAGGCCCAGTAGCGCAGTTGGTTAGCGCGCCGCCCTGTCACGGCGGAGGTCGCGAGTTCAAGTCTCGTCTGGGTCGCTAGAAGAGAGTGTCCACACACTCTCTTCTTTTATTCTTTTAAATTAATTATTAGGTTAATTATTTTAAACAGGGAATTTGTAGTCACAACTAAATATTGGCTCGGTAGCTCAGTTGGTACGAGCGCGCGACTGAAAATCGTGAGGTCGACAGTTCGATCCTGTCCCGAGCCACTCTAGATTTTGATTGATATACACATTCGTTTCTTTTCCACAGCTAAAACTTTTTGCGATCTTAATTATTTACTTTCACTACATCCTTGGCGAATGCCTACTTGGGGACTAATTTGGATTGCCTATCTGGATGTTTCAAATGTAATAGGCAAATTAGGTTCGAAACACGGCATTGATGCGCGTGAAATTAAGTTCTTGGTGGAAGGTTCGCAAGGAATCTTCGGCCTACAAGTCACTGACGATAAACATGGGTCACGAACATTCGTTCGTGTTGATTACTCAAACAGGTTTATCGTTGAAATGTATATTGATAGAAAGAATTCCGATTACTCAGAGTGGTCGCTTAGAACTGCGAAATTAGTTAGGAAAAATGGTAAAAATGGAGGATGATACTTTTATGAAATTAAAACCAACGAACGTTAGAAGTGAATCGCAAATGTTGGCGGAGGACAAAGTTGATCCATTTTTTCAAATGATGGAATCAGGCATGACTATTGATGAGATTTGCAAGAAGATGGGATGGGAATCTTTCCCAAACAAAGGCGATAACTAAGCGTCTTTGGATTGAAAAAACTTTATAAATAGCACAGCCCAGACCAGCGCAGCAATTGCAACGATTATTTGTTCCAGGCCTTCTGATGTCCTTGGAATGGCGATTGCGCAGAGTGCGAAGAAAGCTGAAAGCCCCCAGAGTGAAAATGCTGCTGTGCGACGAGATAGGCCACCACGAACAAGACGGTGTGACAAATGATCGTGACCGCCTTGTAAAGGTGAAATACCTCGTTTAATTCTTGAGAGAACTGCAACGCAAGTATCAAGAATTGGAACTGCAAGAAGAAGAACTGGTGTGGCAAGTGAGGTCCACATAACTTCTGTATCTGGTTGAAGTCGAATAGTTAGTGTTGCAATTAAAACACCAAGGAAAAGTGCACCGGCATCGCCCATATAAATACGTGCTGGGCTTTTATTCCAAAGAAGAAAACCAATTGTTGCGCCAGCTGTAACTGCAGAGAGTGCCGCAATTAAGAATTGTTGACCTTGAAAAGCAAGCACGAATAGGGCAATTGAGGTAACTGCAACTGTGCCGGCTGCGCCACCATCTAGATTGTCAAAGAAGTTTATTGAATTACAGATACCAACTATCCAGATTGAAGTAATTAGGACATCAATGATTGTTGATTCGGTGGGAGTCCCCAATGTGTTTTGGGAAATCAGAATCCATGCAGTGAAAAGCCCGGCTGCGCTTTGAATTGCGAGCCTTGGTGCCGGTCGCAGGTTTCTCAAGTCATCCCAGAATCCAATAGCGCCTAAGACTAGAGCTGGGGCAAGAACTGAAGTCATTAGTAGGAAATTCTTGCTATCGAACCCGTCAATAATTGCGACACCATATGAAACAAGAATTACGCCGATAATTATTGCTACGCCGCCAAGATAAGGCACTGGTTCTTTATGGGTTTTGTGCGCTGAATTTGGGGTGTCATAAATTTTCTTTGAAATTGCAATCTTTCGCATTACAGGGGTCAGGAAACCAACGACTACAAATGTTGATACAAACAGCAAAAAATACTGAAGATCAGAGATTGCCATTTGTTTTAGATTTGCTCTCTAATTAACCGGCAGAACCTGATGGTCCAGATTTGCGACGAAACATCTTTGGTGCATTGGCGCCGGCTGCGGCATTTACCTTCGAACCAGATGCTGGTCCGCCTTTAACTCCGCTGTTGTTCTTGCCCTGTTTTTTTGCGAGCGCTTCTAGCATCTTTGCTTTGGCATCTGCCTGGGTCTTATCTTTTGAGTTATCGGCTTCGCTCATTTGGTTTGCGCTTCTTTCTCTGGCTTTGCTTTTGTTGTGTAACTCTCTAGAAGTAATTTTACTTCTGATTCTTTATAACGATAGTGGCGACCTGCGGTCTTGATGATTGTTAGTTTGCCTTCAGTTGCCCAGCGGTTGATGGTCTTAGAGCCGACTCGAAAAAGTTTTGCTACTTCTGCTGCGGTCAACAGAACTTCTTGTTCGCCGATCATTGGATAATCTTAACTCAATCAAGTTGCGGCTTCGAAGGCTGAAACCTTGCGCCACCTTGATATTAAACGCTCATAACCCACTCCAGCTTTTGCGCCATCGCCTGCTGCAAGGCCGGTGAGTGAGAGTTGGATATCTTCGATAGAGGTATCGGCTTCTAAGCCAGTTTCGCCTTCTTCAATCAGAATTTTTTCTAAATAACCTGCAAGGCCGCCGTAATCAACTTCGACAATTGATTCTGCGTGGAAAAGTTCCATCCATTCAAGCAGGTCTGCAATTTCTTCTTCGATTGGGCCATTGCCAAATGCCGAGACAACTGATTCGTGAGTGAACATGCAACGCGCTTTGGCATTTGCAATTGTGGTGCGCATGATTGTGAAGGGGCCATCATCGGCTTGTCCGCGCATGCGATCTTCGGGAACAAAGAGTGAGAACCAACGTGGTGGCACCATCCAAGTTTCGGAGATGATGTGAGGAACTTTATCTTCGAGAGTTTCAGAGTTAATATTTATTGCTTCTTCGATGTTCTCTGGAATAAAGAATTTTGAAACTGGAAGTGGAACAGAATCTTTGAATTGATCTAGTGCGGCCCAAACGCGTGCCGCAGTTGACCAAGGGCAGACATATCTTTTGCCTTCCCATTCCAGGATGTGTGCACCATCTGGTTTTAGTGCTGGTGGTTCGATAATTATTGTGCGACGAAGTGCGCGAGATTGTTCATCGCGCGCCGTTGTTGCAGTGATTGGAATTGATTGCCAGCGAAGTGCTTGGGCAGGAGAGAATGCGGTGATTGGTTCGTAGATGCGAAGTGATGCGACGTACGGCGTTGGTCGCATAAAAGAATTAGGCACGCGCTATGTAGTTGCCCTCGGCATATGGATCGTCATCATTTTCGTTCTCGACTTTTGGTGTTTCGCCGTGGAGTTCTTTAGATAAACGTTCTAAATCCATATCGGTATTTGAATATTTCAAATCACGAGCTACTCGTGTGGCTTTTGCTTTTTGTCGGCCTCGCCCCATGCGCGTGACCTCCTTCTCGCTTTATAAGTTATGAGTTCTTCAGACCCGAAGGTTATCGCGTAGCGAAGG
>CAXNFK010000122.1:0-3446 GCA_964201775.1 Candidatus Nanopelagicaceae bacterium | reverse complement strand
CATCACGCACGCTTCCGCCAGGTGCTACAACAGCAGTGACTCCGGCAGCTAACAAAATCTGTAATCCATCTGCAAAGGGGAAAAATGCATCGCTTGCTGCTACTGAACCAATTGAACGATCTCCCGCGCGATCAACTGCAAGTTTCGCGCTATCAACTCGATTAACTTGGCCCATTCCTACGCCAACTGATGCACCAGCTTTAGCCAAGAGAATTGCATTACTTTTTACTGCGCGCACACTTCGCCAAGCAAACTCTAAATCTCGCATAACTTCTGCACTCACTTTTGTGCCAGAAACTTGCTGCCAGTTTTTAGAATTATCACCATCGGCTTTGATTAAATCGCTCTCTTGAATTAAGAGCCCACCAAAAATTGGTCTTAGTTCTTCGCTTGCAATTTTGTAATCTGCTAATTCAAGAATTCGAATCGAGGGTTTCGCAGCCAATATTTCTATTGTTCCTGCTTCATATCCCGGTGCCACAATCACTTCAGTAAATACTTCACTTAGGGCGTTAGCCATCGCAACAGTAATTTTCCGGTTAGCGGCAACTACGCCCCCAAAAGCTGAAACTGGATCACAGGCATTTGCTGCTGAATAGGCTGAAGCAATATCTGTTCCGATCGCAATCCCACATGGATTTGCATGCTTAATAATTGCTACACACGGTTCGTTGTGATCGTATGCCGCTCGTAGTGCGGCGTCAGCGTCAGTGAAATTATTGAATGACATCTCCTTGCCATGATGTTGCTTCGCACTACTAACTCCATGTGAAGCAGAATTATCTTGGAAAACTGCTGCGCTCTGATGTGGGTTTTCGCCATATCTAAGATCTGCAATTTTCTGCCAAACTTTTGCTCGCCAATCGTTCTGATTTAATTCTCCGGCTAACCACTCCGCAATTGCGATGTCATACTCCGCGGTTTTACGAAAAACTTTCATTGCCAATTCTCTACGCTCATCTAAGTTAAAGCCGCCTTGTTCTAGCGCGGTATTTAGCGATTGGTATTGCGATGGGTCTGAAATGACTGCAACTGAATTATGGTTCTTAGCGGCTCCTCGCAACATGCTTGGCCCACCAATATCAATTTGCTCTATGCACTCGGCAAACTCTGCGCCACTGCTTATGGTTTGAGTAAATGGATAAAGATTTATAACTATCAAATCAAATGGTGCAATATCTTGCGCTAATAATTGGGCAAGGTGTTCTGGGTTATTCTGATCTGCCAAAATTCCGCCGTGGATTCGAGGGTGCAAGGTTTTTACTCTGCCACCCAGCATCTCTGGAAATCCAATGTAATCTTCTACCGAAATCACTTTTACACCGGCATCTCGCAGCGTTTTTGCTGTTGAGCCAGTCGAAAGGATTTCAACTCCAGATTTTTCTAAGTTTTTACCTAGGTCAACCAAACCAGTCTTGTCATAAACGCTGACAAGTGCTCGCGTTATTTTCTTACGATTCATTGGTTCCGCCTTGGCAATCCATCAGCAATAAAGCTTTGAAGGGTCTCAACTATGAGCTCTCGTTCCACAATCTTAATGCGTTCGTGGAGGCTGGTTTCATCATCTTGCGGCAGAACAGCAACTTCTTTCTGTCGAATAATCTCTCCGGTATCAATCCCGGCATCGACCCAGTGCACCGTAGACCCAGTAACTTTGGCGCCCGCTTTAAGAGCATCTCGTACGCCGTGCGCACCTGGAAAATTTGGCAGTAGAGCTGGATGCGTGTTTATGGTTGGAAAAGTTGTTACAAATTCACCGGACAATATTCGCATGAATCCAACGCTCACAACTAAATCTGGATTCAAGTCAGAAACTGTTTCAAGTAATTGTTCATCCCAGATGGATCGAACCTCTGACATCGGCAGAAATTTAGTTGAAATTCCAGCAGCATTTGCCCGCGCGATCGCTTGTGATTGCTTATCTGAAATCAATTGCAAAATCTCTACCTTAAGTTTTCCAGAGCCGCGTGCATCAATTATTGATTGGGCAAGTGAGCCACTTCCAGAGGCCAATAAAACTATACGCATTTAAATTTCACTCTTGCGGGCTTTAATTGCCTTAACCAACTTGGGGAGATAAAGACCAAAAAGTAAGGTTACAAATTGAATAGCACCAAAGATTGCTGGGAGTTTCCACCATGATATTCCCACTGGTTTCATGTCCTGCGTAAGTAGCGTTCCGCCGGCGAAATATGAAAATAGAACCAGGATAAGAATAAATGGAAATACAGTTACTAATGTTTCCTTCTGCCTAAGGTTGAATTCACGATACTTAGTGAATGTTCTTAATTGATTTAATGCAACTATAAGTATCGGGATCAGCAAAGTTAATAAAAGTAATGGATGTTTTGCAGTTGGTAGCGCCCCAAGTATCGGAATTGCTGGAATGGAATTTATATCCAAGGTCAATGGCGAAATCAAAGTCCCTAGGCCTAATGAAAATCCACTACCTAATAGATAAGAGACTCCAGCGAGTGCAATATTTGGTAAATATAGCAATTGCAGAATTGTGAAGAGAACCCCACCCATAATTCCAGGTTGAATAACAATTGCCAATGATTTAACAATTTCAAAGTGCATAATCAGTGAAATTCCAATTATGAGAGTTGCGACTCCCACTAGTGCAATAAATGAGTGGAAAAGGAATTTAAATCGTTGAAAGGGTTCTGTTTGATAATTTATCGTCGCACTTAAAGCAATAAATACGACGAATAGCGGAGTTAGAAATATATTGGGCTTGATATTGGTGCTCTGGCTAAGCACTGCACCAGCAGTTGCAAGAGCGGTATAGAAAAATACAACGAAAGTTCGAGCACCCCTAGGATTTTCTAAAAATTCGTTTGCTCGTCTAAAACCACTTCTTATCGCCAACCATGGAAATATTGCAGCCCCGATTGGAAGATAACTAAGTGCACCACTTGAAAAACCTGAAGCGAGTGATAATTTGAATGGAACTAAGTGGCTTCCAAGCCACATCCATATTGCGGCACGAATTGGATCAGAGGTATTACCTGTTGCACTTCCCGCGGTTGACCAGGCAAAGAGCGCAATAAAACTCAGAGGAAGCAAGGTTAGGGCCACACTGCGCAGAGCTTGTTGAAAAGCTACCAGCAGAATGCGGCCCATGTTTATTACCCTTTTATTTTATTTAAAATATCGCGCATTAGCTGCGCTGTTTCACTTGGAGTCTTTCCTACCTTTACACCAACAGCCTCTAGCGCACTCTGTTTTGCTGCTGCGGTTCCAGAAGAACCAGAAACTATCGCGCCAGCATGTCCCATTGTTTTACCTTCAGGCGCTGTGAAGCCAGCAACATATCCAACAACTGGTTTCGTGACATATTCACCAATAAATGTTGCGGCACGTTCTTCAGCGTCTCCACCAATTTCACCAATCATTACGATGGCATCAGTATCTGGATCATCTTGGAAGGCACGTAAACAATC
>CAXNFK010000121.1:0-3535 GCA_964201775.1 Candidatus Nanopelagicaceae bacterium | reverse complement strand
AGCGGTTTGCCTTCAGGACAGCAACGGATTGAATTGAAATCAAGCAAACAATCAAATATGTGGCCGCTTGCCAACTATCTGTTAAGGCATATGAATAACCAATAACTAAGGGGAAGACTGCCGCAATGCAATATCCAATTCCTTGGGCCATGGAGGAGAGATGACTTGTTGCAGCAAGGTTTGGGGATTTCATTGCGATTAAACCTAAAGCCAATGGCAGCGCCGCGTGCGTAGTGGAGATCAAAATCAGCGCTGGAATAGTCCAGGTATTCGATAAGTATGTAAGCCCTAAGAATCCAGCAATGCCTGGCACCGAAGTCGCAAGAATTGCTCTCTGCAAATTTTCGCCTTTACTAAAGACAAGGGGCAGAATTAAAGTTAAAGCAAAACCACAAAGTGATGAAAGGCCGAAAAGTGCACCGGCTTCCGCGGCGGAATAATTCTTATCCATCAACATCTTCGGCATCCAGGCCACTTGGGTATAGAAAGTTGCTGACTGAACTCCCATGTAAACCGAAACGAGCCAGGCTTTCTTGGACTTCAACAATTCTTTGAAATGATTTTCGTGGGAATCTGGCATTGGCTGTGCTTTGCGCAGCAACGGAATCCAAATCACCGCTACCAAAATTGCGGGGATGGCCCAAACCGAAATACCAAATTTCCAATTTCCACCAAAATAAGTTGCGATTGGAATCGAAAGACCAGCTCCAAGTGAAGCCATCAGCGCAAGAACTGCAGAATAGATCGGCATGACTGTTGTGATTCTTTTTGGGTAGTCCCGTCGAACAAGTGCTGGTGTAACAATGTTCAAGATTGCAATACTTATTCCAAGAACTACGGTTAATCCAAAGAGTAGGGAATTGGAGCCCAGAGTTCTAAAAATAGTTGCGGCCGCGAGTGCTAGTAGTGCGAAAACAATTAACTGTTCTGTCTTTATTTTTCGGAAAATTCTCAGACTAGGCAGGGGAGCAGCCAATGCGAAACAAATCACGGGGATTGCGGTTAAGAAACCGAATTGAATAATTCCTAAATTTTGGCTTCCGCGAATCGCATTAATCTGCGGACCGATACTTGTTATAGGAGACCGGATGCAACCGGCAATTGCCACCAGAGCGATCAGTTCAAAGTGTCGAGATATCTTCATTCGGGCAGTATAAATCGCATTTTTTGCAATTCTCCGCTTTAACTTTAAACCGCTAGTTGAGAGTTTGTTATCGAAACATTACCTCGCGAAACTTGCAAGCAATATGCGAGAGGGTAGGGTTTCTCCCACATCAATCCCTTGTTAAAAAGGGTTAATTCAGGAGGCGCTTTGAAAAAGTCATTAAAGCTTATTGCGGTAGCCGCATCTCTAACACTTATTACAGGTGTTGCAGTTGCTCCTTCAGCACAAGCAGCAAAAATTAAGTTATGTCTTGCCCTAGATACTGGCGGCGTAGACGATCGTTCATTTAACGAAGGAGCCTGGAAAGGTGCACAAGCATCTACAGTCTCAACTGCTGAATATCTTTCAGCTGCTTCATCTGCAGATTTCGCACCAAACATCAAGAAGTTTGTTGATAAGGGTTGCGATCTAATCGTTGGTGTTGGTTTCGCTATCTCAGCAGAAATTGTTAAGTCTGCAAAGGCAAACCCAAAGATCAAGTACGCAGTTGTTGATGATGCTGGTGAAGATTGCGACGCAAACTTCAACTGCAAGCCTGTAGCAAACGTTAAGGGATTAACTTTCCAAACTGACGAAGCTGCGTTTATGGCAGGTTACTTGGCAGCTGGAGTTTCCAAGACAGGCAAAGTTGCAACATACGGTGGAGCCCCATACCCAACAGTTACAATTTTCATGGATGGATATGCTCGCGGTGTTGACTACTACAACAAGCAAAAAGGTAAGTCTGTAAAGGTACTTGGATGGGATCCAGCAAATCCAAAGTCTGGAACATTCGTAGGTAACTTCTCTGACCAGACCAAAGCACTTACAATTTCAAAGGGCTTTGAACAACAAGGTGCTGACGTAATTCTTCCAGTTGGTGGAAACCTTGGAGCTCCTTACGCAGCTGAATCTGAGAAGAGCAAGAAGTCAGTAACTATCTGGGTTGACTCAGATGGATTCGGACTTCTAACTGCTGGTAAGACAATTCTCCTTACAACAGTTGTTAAGGAAATTGGTGCTTCGATCAAGTCAGTTGCTAAAGATGTAGCTAACAAGAAGTTCAATGGCTCAAAATATGTTGGAACACTGAAGAACAAGGGTGTTTCACTTGCGCCATACCACGATCAATCAAGTCGTGTTCCTGGAGCACTTAAACTAGAAGTTCGCAAGATTCGCGATGCAATTATCGCGGGAACTCTTAAGGTAAGTGCATAAGTAAATAGTTTGCTAGAAACAGGAGGCTCGGGAAATCGGGCCTCCTGTTTTTTTGCCGCTAAATAGATAGGATTTGATTGTGTCACTAGAGCTGCGTGGGATTACTAAAACTTTCGGTTCATTGACCGCAAATGATTCAATAAATTTGCGAGTTGAAACTGGTCAGATTCATGCGATTCTTGGCGAGAATGGCGCTGGTAAATCAACCCTTATGAATATTGTTTATGGGTTATTGAAAGCCGATAGTGGCCAAATTTTTGTTGATGAAAAATTGATAGATATCTCTGAGCCAAGTGATGCGCTAGATGCCGGTATCGGTATGGTCCACCAACATTTCATGCTTATCCCAGTTTTCACCGTTGCGGAAAATATTGTTTTAGGCCATGAGAAAACAAAGAAGCTTGGTGTTTTAGATATTTCAACTGCTCGAGATGCGATTAAAAGAGTTTCGAAAGACTTTGGTTTCGAGGTAGATCCAGATGCAATTGTTGAGACTCTTCCGGTTGGAATTCAGCAGAAAGTGGAGATTATTCGGGCCCTGATTTACGACGCTAAAGTCTTGATTTTGGATGAACCAACTGCGGTACTCACGCCACAAGAGACTGATGAGCTTTTGAAAACTATGCAGGAGTTAAAGCGCAAAGGCACTTCAATAATTTTCATTACTCACAAACTTCGAGAAGTTCGTGCTGTAGCAGATCAAATTACAATTATTCGGCGAGGCAAAGTGGTTTCAGCTGTCTCACCAACAACTTCTGAAGGTGAATTAGCATCGATGATGGTTGGTCGTGCTGTGGATCTGGCACCAGAGAAACATAAACACATTATCGGTAACCCAATTTTGGTTGCAAAAGACTTAACGGTGCGCGATGCACAGGGCACAGCCGTTGTTAAGGCAGTTAATTTTCATGTGAATGCCGGTGAAGTTCTCGCTATCGCAGGAGTCCAGGGAAATGGCCAATCGGAACTTGCGCGGGCGCTGGTAAATCTTGAGGACCACATCGAAGGTTCAATTAGCCTTGACGGGAAAGAGATTAGAGGTTCCAGCATTTATGACTCACTACATGCTGGAATTGCTTTTATTCCAGAGTCGCGAGAACTAGATGGCCTGGTTTCGAGCTTTTCGATTGCCGAGAATTTAATTTTGGATCTTCATGATCAAGCCCCTTACGC
>CAXNFK010000120.1:0-3555 GCA_964201775.1 Candidatus Nanopelagicaceae bacterium | reverse complement strand
CCAGCAGAAGTAATTTGAATTAGTTGCCCATTCTGCTGCAAATCAGCAATTGTTGGTGCACCTGCATAACCCATTCCAGAACGAAGTCCACCAACTAGTTGGTGAACCATTTCAGATACTGGGCCGCGATATGCAACTCTTCCTTCAATACCTTCTGGAACCAATTTATCTTCAGCCAAAACATCGTCTTGCATGTAACGGTCTTTGGAATATGATTTTTTATCACCGCGAGATTGCATTGCGCCAAGTGAACCCATTCCGCGATAAGCCTTAAACTTTTTGCCACCAACTTCGACAAGCTCTCCTGGTGATTCATCGCAACCTGCAAGTAATGAACCAAGCATTACGGAATCAGCACCAGCAACAATTGCTTTTGCAATGTCGCCTGAATATTGCAAGCCGCCATCTGCGATAAGTGGAATATCGGCTTTCACACATGCTTTGTGGGCTTCCATGATTGCGGTGATTTGTGGAACTCCAACACCTGCAACAACTCGTGTTGTGCAAATTGATCCGGGTCCGACTCCAACTTTCACAGCATCTGCGCCAGCATTTATAAGTGCCTGCGCCCCTGAACGAGTTGCGACGTTGCCACCGATAATTTGAATATCGGGAAATTCTTTTTTAATTCGTGCAATTGCATCGAGTACAGCACGATGATGTCCGTGAGCAGTATCTACTACAACCACATCAACACCAGCTTCAATTAGCGCAGTTGCGCGGGCAAAGCCATCATCGCCAACACCAACAGCGGCGCCAACAATTCCATGTGCATTAACAGCCTTAACATTTTTGACTTGCTCTTCGATTGGTAAATTACGATGAATTATTCCGATGCCGCCGGCTTTAGCCATTGCAATTGCCATTACGGATTCGGTAACAGTGTCCATCGCAGATGAAATTAGCGGAATCTCTAGCGAAATCTTTCGAGTAAGTCGGGTTTTAGTATCGACTTCACTTGGCACAACATCAGATGCATCAGGAAGCAGAAGGACATCGTCGTATGTGAGTCCGAGCATTGCGACTTTGTCGCGGGCACCTTCAAGCATTGGGCAAGTCTAGTCAATCAAAATAGCTAAATTTCCCGAACTTTTGCCTTATTTAAACGGCTATCGCCTGAAGAATTTGCTCCCTGGCATCACGTATTCCTTCAGTGATTACCAACTTGTTATTTGCCGCAATCTTTGTGGAATTCCATCCTGGGCCACCGAGTAGAACTCTTGGGGCCGGGCGAATTGCAGGGATAGATTTAACATACCTGTGATCAGCATTCTCACTAAGTTGGGCCCAGAGAAAGATTGCCGGTGGTGCAGATTTAATAATCACTTCATTGAGTGCGCCCTTAGGAGTTCTTGCGCCAAGGAATATACAAGAGATATTTGCTTCTGAAAGCGCTGCTGCAAGTGCCATCAGCGCAAGTGAATGCACTTCATTCTCCACACAAGCCAATAACACTGGCCGCGAATTTTTAGGATTTGATAATCCGCCAACGCTTTCACCTAATATTTTACGCAAAAGTTCGCTCAAAAAGTGCTCAACTTCAATTCCTGCTCCTGTGCGAACCCAATCATCACCGACCTCTGTTAACAAAGGTGCGATGATTTCAACCCACGTGGTTTCTATCCCGCTTTCACTAATTGATTTTTTTATCAATTTTTCGATTTTTATTTGATCAAATTTCAAAGCTGATTTATATAACAGTGAGACTAAATCGCTTTGTTCTTCAGATTCTTGGGCAAGCTTTTCAACTCTATTCGTAATTCCCTTTAAATTTAACTTGAGCACTTTACTTGCAGCATCTTTTGGAGTAACACCCGCAACAATCAACCTGACCATCGCAGTAAGCCTTGTTACATCTCCTGCGGAATATTTACGGTGAGTTCCGGCACAATGTTCACTTGGGCCAATTCCGTATCTGCGATCCCAGGTCCTAAGAGTTGCTGGGGCGACTCCCAGCCTTCTAGCTACTGCAGCAACAGTTAGAGATTCATCCGCTTCAACAGTGCTTACAGAGCGGGCCATGGCTTAATTCTCCCTAGTTGGAGTGAGGCGCGCCACTTGAAACGCTCCAATTTGGCAACAAAAGCCAGCAGATACTTGAACAACCTATGGCGCGGTTGTAGCATCCTCACACGCAATAGGTAAGGGAATTGGAGCTGTAATGACAAGTCAATTACAACCAAGACCAATCGCTTCTGATTGGGAGTGGCAAGAGTCTGCTGCCTGCCGCGAGCTTCCAACTGAAATGTTCTTTTATACAGATGGCGAACGTGGTCCGCGCCGCAAGAATCGTGAGAATGCAGCGAAAGCAATTTGTGCTTCGTGTCCAGTTCTTCAAGCCTGTAGAAAACAAGCACTTACTTTGGCTGAACCATATGGAATTTGGGGCGGCTTAACTGAAGAAGATCGTTTAGCAATCTTGAACCGCAACGAAAAAATCGAAGCCAGTTCTTTCTCTTCTGCTTCTTAATTAATTACTTCAAAACTGGTTTTACTTCTGGAGTGGTCCCAATAAATAACTAGCCAGGCGCGACTCTGGATTACTCTGCCCTTTATGTTTAGCAGCAAATTCTGTGCTCCCATCCGTGCCGCACAAACCACGAATTGCCCCCGATCCCCCAGGGTGCTGATTAATCCATTTAGTTAAATCATAAACATTTCCGCGTATTACAGACCAACAGCTAGTTGCGCTGTTATTGGCCTTTACCTTTTCCATCGTGTACCCAGTTGCTTCGGCAGTTGGCTCGGTCGATTCTTTTTCTGCTGTGGTCGGTTTTGGTGTTGAACTTGCCGATGGTTTTGGAGATGCAGCTGGCCCGCGAACTATCTCGCCGACAACTCCTTCTCTCTCTCCCACAGCAATCGTGATTGTCGCTTTACTCTTGGATGTAATCAAAAAACTATAAATTCCGCTTTGTGCCTCACCTTTATAACGCCCAAGATAAAAGTAATTCACTTTACTAATTGGCTCATAGAATTTTGTTCGCTCAGTAAACTTCATAGTGACTTTCGAGCCTGCAGGATCAGTAATAACAAGTGTTGGCAATGAACCATTGCGCAAAGCGTTCTCAGGCTTCTTATCAGCAATTAAATACTGAACAGCAAGCTCGTCACCCTCGTTGAACTGAGCGCGAAAAGCTTTCTTCTGTCCGGTTTTGGTAAAGGATGCCCAAATCGCGAATGAAACAGTTCCGTCTGCGAGCAGAGGTCCGGTCGCAGGGGTTTTATCTGAATCGAGTAAAACTAGTGGTTGGTGAGCATGGGCTATGCCACTACTGATTATTGAAAAGGCCAGAACGCCTGCTATTAATTTGCGCATGCTAATACACTACCTGAGCCAACTTATTTGCGCATGTCGAATTTAGACCTATTTAGAACTGGTGGTTGGGTTTACTTTCCAACAACTTGAACTAGCTCATTGAAAATTAGATCAATTCCATTCTTGGTTTGCTCGCTGAGAACTGTGCTCACTGGGCCCCGCTGACGGCTCGAAGTAAAGATTCCTTGCTTTACTAATAGGTATTTTTCTACAGCGACATAGGCATCAATGGTTGG
>CAXNFK010000119.1:0-3610 GCA_964201775.1 Candidatus Nanopelagicaceae bacterium | reverse complement strand
CACCATCGAATTTTGTTCACGATAGTCAACTGCGACTTTCTAAAGAGGAGCTTCTTGAATCTTCTGGCTTGCTAGAAGCCCAACTAACACAGATTGAATCATTTGGATTAATAGAGATTAAGGGTCGCTATTACGATGCAGATGCACTTGCGGTTGCAAGGGCAGTGGCTGAAATGTCTTCATTTGGAATTGAAGCCAGACACCTCCGCAGTTTCAAGACTGCCGCCGATCGCGAAGTAGGACTTGTTGAACAAGTGATAACTCCGTTGTTGCGTCAAAAAGGTACAGAAGCCCAAGCAAGGGCGGAAGAAGTTCAACGCGAATTAGCTTCGTTATCAATTCGACTTCATGCAGCGTTGGTGGCTTCAGGCCTACATCGAAGCAAGTCGTAATAGCCGTAACTAGAAGCAATTAATAGTGGAATCACTTCGCTTGGTCGATGTCGTAGGTGTTCGTGTTGAGATGCCCTCGAATCAGCCGATAGTTTTATTGAAGGAAGTTACAGGAATTAGATATCTGCCAATTTGGGTAGGTGCAACTGAGGCAACTGCAATTGCCTTTGCCCAACAAGGCTTAACACCGCCAAGACCATTGACGCATGATTTGATGAAAATAATCATTTCGGATTTAGGTTCGAAGGTGGAGTCTGTGAATCTAACTCATCTTGCTGATGGGGTTTTCTATGCTGATGTGATTTTGACCGGTGGAAACCAAATCTCTGCCAGACCGAGCGATGCGATTGCATTGGCGCTAAGAAGTGGTGCTTCGATTTATGCAACCGAGGAGCTATTTGTAGCGGCTGGGATAGAGATTCCCGACCAAGCTGATGATCAGGTCGAGGCATTCCGGGAGTTCTTGGACCAGATAAACCCAGAGGACTTCTTAGGCTAAAGGTGTCTTTGCCTAAACCTAAAGGGAAACTTTAGGGTTATGCGTGTCGGTCGTTGCCCAATGGCAGTATCAGAACTAATCTTCTCTTAAATCCGATAAGGATCTTCCCCCATAGAAGTGAGTTTCAAATGTCACAAGTGACTGATCCTTCGGCACCTGAAATAGGTTACCGCGGAGCAACTGCCTGCGTGGCAGCTGGAATTACTTATCGTCAATTGGATTATTGGGCAAGAACTGGTCTCGTAGAACCAAGTGTTCAAGGGGCAAGTGGATCTGGTTCACAACGTTTATACGGGTTCCGCGACATTTTGGTATTGAAAATTGTGAAACGCTTGCTTGATACAGGTGTATCCCTGCAAAACATTCGCTCTGCTGTTGAACATCTACGTTCTCGCGGCGTTCAAGATTTAGAACGTATGACGCTAATGAGCGATGGCGCAACTATTTACGAATGTGCAAGTGCTGATGAGATCGTTGATTTACTTCAGGGTGGTCAAGGAGTCTTCGGGATTGCAATCGGTAAAGTTTGGAGCGAAGTCGAGGGTTCCCTAGCAACTCTCCAAGGCGAGAATGTTTCAACAGGAGAAAGTGTTGTGGGTGGTTCTACAATTAGCGCAGCCGGTGACGAACTTTCTGATCGTAGAAAACGTAAACTAGCTTAATTTTATCCTTCCCCAAGGATTAGGAGTTAACACTCCATAACTTTAGGGGAGCGCTTAGATGAGTTCGGTTCGTTTGGATTTCGCTGACAGGCACATAGGGCCGGATCAAGCGCAGATCAACTTTATGTTGCAAGAGTTGAATGAAAAGAAGCTAACTGACTTTATTGCAAAAGTCGTTCCAGCAAATATTGCACTTACTGAAAACATTTCTAAGAGTCTTCCTGAAGCGGTTTCGGAAGTTGCGGCAATAGCGGAATTGCGCGAGCTCGCCTCTGAGAACAAAGTTGTCAAATCTTTAATTGGTTTAGGTTATTACGGAACGATTACACCACCGGTTATTCTGCGGAATGTTTTAGAGAATCCATCTTGGTATACGGCTTACACACCTTACCAACCTGAAATTAGCCAAGGCCGATTGGAAGCAATCTTTGCTTTTCAAACGGTCATAACGGATTTAACTGGATTACACGTTGCGAATGCTTCGATGTTAGATGAAGCTACTGCAGCAGCGGAATCAATGACACTTGCTCGAAGAGTGTGGCAAGGTGCTGACGAAGCTGTCTTTCTTGTAGATAAAGGTTTGCACCCACAAATTAGGGCAGTAATTGCAACAAGAGCTACGCCTTTAAATATTGAAGTAATAGAAATCAACCCGACACTAAAAGACCTTGCAACTATTAAATTGCCAATCTTTGGTGCTGTTTTTGCGCAAATTTCCAGCGATGGCGAGATCGTGGATTTGGCTGAATTGATTGCGCAAGTTCACGCAAAGTCTGGATTAGCGATTGTCGCTGCAGATCTAATGGCACTAACTCTTTACAAAACTCCACAAGAAGTTGGCGCAGATATCGCAATTGGTTCAGCGCAACGGTTCGGTGTTCCAATGGGATTTGGGGGACCGCACGCCGGTTTCATGGCTGTGCGCAACGGATTGGAACGTTCATTACCAGGGAGACTTGTTGGACAAAGTTTAGATTCACACCAAAACCCAGCACTTCGTCTAGCTTTACAAACGAGAGAACAACACATTCGTCGCGATAAGGCAACGTCTAACATTTGCACAGCGCAGGTATTGCTTGCTGTTATGTCCGCGTTCTATGCAATGTGGCATGGCCCCAAGGGATTGCAAGAGATTGCTACAAAGATTCGGGCAAGTGCGCATTCAGTTCGTGATTCACTTCTTGCATCTGGTTTCGCAGTTTCTGAAGGTGAGATATTTGATACGTTCTTGATTAGCAAAGTTGATGCAGCGGCAGTTGCTAAATCGTTCCTCGAATCTGGTTATAACGTTCGTATAAAAAGTGAGTCGATAATCGGTTTAACCTTTGATGAAACTTTCACGCCACAAGATTTAGATGCGATCGCTTCAATTCTTAAGGTTTCTTTAAAAAGGGATACGGTTACGCCAGTTGCAAAGAGCTTTGCGCGCAGTAGTGGATTCCTTGAGCACCCAATCTTCAATTCTTATCATTCCGAAACTGCAATGCTGAGATATCTACGCAATCTTGCAGACCGAGATTTAGCCTTGGACCGAACCATGATTCCACTTGGTTCTTGCACAATGAAGCTCAATGCGACCACAGAAATGATTCCGGTTACCTGGCCAGAGTTTTCTAATCTGCATCCATTCGCGCCAAAGGAACAGAGTGCTGGAATTCGTAAACTTATTGATCAACTTTCACAATGGTTGATTGAGATAACTGGATACGACGCAGTTTCTTTGCAACCTAATGCTGGCTCGCAAGGGGAGTTCGCAGGGCTGTTGGCGATCCGCAATTATTTGGATGCCAAAGGCGAGCAACATCGTAAAATATGTTTAATCCCATCCAGCGCACATGGCACTAATGCAGCAAGCGCTGTCATGGCAGGAATGTCAGTTGTGGTTATTGCTTGTGATGAACAAGGCAACGTTAGCGTCGATGACATAAAGACGAAGATTGCAGAGTATGAGGGTCAATTGGCGGCGCTAATGGTTACTTATCCATCAACTCATGGAGTTTTTGAATCCGCAATCAGTGAAATTTGTGGATTGGTTCATGATGCTGGGGGACAAGTCT
>CAXNFK010000118.1:0-3625 GCA_964201775.1 Candidatus Nanopelagicaceae bacterium | reverse complement strand
TTCACCAAGGATTGGGAAATCTTCTTTACCTGAACCTGGTCCACGCATATTCTGCATGAAAACTAAATTCCATAATTCTAAATATCGATCTTCATCTGCAACCGGTCCACCATCTCGACCGTATTCCGGTCCGCGATCATAATAAATTTCAGAACAAGGTCCACATGGTCCAGGAACGCCCATAGACCAAAAGTTATCTTCCATTCCACGACGTTGTATCCGCTCTTTCGGAACACCAATTTTTTTATGCCAAATATCGGCAGCCTCATCATCGTTCTGAAAAACAGTTACCCAGAGTTTTTCTTCCGGAAAGCCATACCCACCATCTGCAATAGGTTTTGTTAATAACTCCCAAGCAAGAGCAATCGCGCCCTCTTTAAAGTAATCGCCAAAGGAAAAATTTCCGCACATTTGGAAAAACGAAGCATGTCTAGTTGTTTTCCCAACTTCGTCAATGTCCAGAGTTCGCACGCATTTCTGTACTGAAGTTGCTCGGGCGTATGGCGGTTTGATCTCACCTAAGAAGAATGGTTTGAATGGCACCATTCCGGCATTTACTAAGAGAAGATTTGGATCGTCAGCAATCAAAGATGCCGATGGAACAACCGTGTGTTTTAGCCCTTGGCTGTTTCCGGATTCGAAGAAGTTAAGCCAGCGCGATCTAATCTCTGCAGAATTCACGCTCCTACTCAGACTCCTTCTCGGATTTCGCGCTCTTTTTCTTCTTTGTTTTAGTTTCAGAACTCTTCTTCATCTTGGACACAGCAAGTAGCGCGCTAGCTGCACTCATTGCCACCTTATTTTTATCCAGGAAATTTTCAGTTGAATCAGAAATTTTTGTGGTCAAACCTTCAACAGTCTTTGTCACCTTATTTATGCTTTGAAGCGGTCCATTGATTAATTCAACGGTCAGAGTTACCTCTTCAAGCAACGGCGTGACTTCTGCAGTTAAGTCAGTAATTGCGGCGCCTGCTTGATCCACAAGGCGGCCAACTCGAACTACGGCATAAGCAACTGCGATTGCAATGACAAACAATGAAGCTGCCGCGATTATTGTTGCTATTCCGCCTGGACCCATAGTTCAAGCCTACCCGATAGGTGACTTAAGAAGCTTCAAATACTGGGATCGGAAGATCTGGGCGCTCATGCTTTTGATGAGCAACTACAGCCGCTAAATGATAATTCCAAATTGCATCTAAATTCGATTGAATCGAATAAGGTCGCCCATCTACGAGCGGGCCCTTTTCGCCATTCATAACTGCAATCACATCGTCTCCCGAAATAGTTTTGTGGGTTTCAAGAGCGTGGGCTAAAGCCAATACTTTGAATTTATTTTCCTTCAAAATCTCTTCTGCTCGACTCAAGAGAGTTGCAAGGTTATTTTCAATTCGATCACCTAGCGCCATTCGCAAATCTTTAGTGCCATCATCTTTTCCTCTATTCCCACCAGGTGCGCCAACTTCATTGCGGCGATTGGAGGCGTGTGAGGAAATTGTTGAACCCATCCCCCAATGACCTTCCATAAAACTTGCAATTGTTGTTGCGCTCTCTAAATCGCCTGAAACTCCAGATGAGTTATCGCCATCAAAGAACATGCGCTCTCCGGCAAGTGAGGCGACAGATACCAAGATGTCTGCTTCATATTCTGTACGCCACCTTGTGAATTGATCGTCGGGTGGAATACTCGCAACCATTCCCAAATAGTCTGAACCTTTTTCAATTGTTGCCAAATCGATTGCCATATGTTGACGTACTAAATGTGCCATAACACCATGACAAGCTTCATGTACTGCTACCGCATGTCGTTCACGTTCAATGTATTCAACATCTTCGGCAGGTCCAAGATCTTTTAATTGTTTAGCCTTAATAACGTCGGTCCAAGTAATTGAAGTTCGATCATTTCGAATAGCCATAATCAAAGCCTCATTGATCGTATCTTTAATAATTGCGCCAGTGGCATAAGGGGTAATTGTTGCCAACTTATCTATGTCCTCAGCAGTTAACGAGTGCGAAACTTTATCTAGGTAGCCTTCATATGTTCTGATTCGACCTGCTTTGCTTGGATAACCAACTCGATACATACGATCAATACGACCAGGACGTAGTAACGCTTCATCGAGCGCCTCTGGCATATTCGTTGCCATAACAACCAAGATGCGATATTTCGGTGGATTTTTTGGTCGCATACCAAGTGCGCGTCTAACAACTCTATTTATGAATCCTCTTGGCTTCTTCAAACCAGATAGTTCAGTGAGAAGAGCTTGCAAGGTTCCAGAACCTCCACCTCCTGCAGCACCGCCCATCATGAACTTGTTATTGGCCATCGTCGCATTTGTTACAAGTGATTTACCTGGATCAGATAAGTAATTTCCACCGTTACAAGGAGTTCCAAACACCGTTGCATCTGTACTTCCTGAATGCATCGCAGGACGGCTAATGCCACGGTTGCCCAGTGCATCTGCTTCGTCTAAGAAAACAACAACGCCGCCGTAACGTAAGGCAAGTTTTCTCAACTTTCTAAAGAGACCCTTAACTTTAAGAACACCAATTCCCATAAACATATTTGTAAAAGCGCCTGGATCTACGAACACGAATGGTTTGCCAGTCTCGCCGGCCATGGATTCGGCCATCAAAGTTTTACCAGTTCCCGGTGGTCCCCATAACAAAATTCCACCTGGAACATATCCACCGTGCTTTTCGATTAGTTCGGGAGTTTCTAAGAAGAGCAGGTTTTCCCGAATTCGGTTGAGAACATGATCTTGGCCCCAAACATCCGAGAATCTTGTTTTTATATCGTCTGGGAAATAGGTATCAACACCACCACGACTTAAGAACCAGAAAATTGCAGCAAATTGAATAACAACAAAGACAACCGCAAACATCAGTTGACCTATCATCGGTAACGCCGACCAAAGTGCCTTAGGAGCCAAGAAAAGCGCTCTTACGGGAGTTTCTTTATAAATCGCTCCCAAGACGATTGAAAACATGGCGACAAAAACTAACCATTTGATTACTCTTCCAAGTCTAAATCGATTCCAATCACTTAACTTTCCTAGGAGTCGATTTACGAAAGCGAAATACTTCAACCAGATGCCGTGATACGGCGCTAGCAATTCAGCCAGAGCGAAATGAATCTGTCGAACTATTTCAATGCCGGCAAGAACAAGTAGCCAAACTTTCTCATCTGCGGTCTTGGATACAGCATCGCTGAAGGAAAGAAGCGGGTTATCCGCCATGCTGGCCCAAGCCAGAACAAAGAAGGTGAGTGCGAAGAGTAAGAGGAATTTAGTTCTGTCATAAACCGAGAGGTGAACTCGAGTTTTACGATCGCTATCTCGCGGCCGGCTCTGGATTGTCATTTGTCGCCTCTCACGGTGAACGAATCACCAATCGCTAACAGCTCGTCTACATTCTTGTTGTAATACTTCGTCTTAGCTCGCACAACTAAAATGTAAACCTTAGTGCGATCATCCGAGATGAGCGCGGTTTGATCTACCGTTTCCGAAACTCCTGCCGCGTCCTCAAAGGTGTATATCGTGCGAACTCCTCGGGCTACTTTCTCCACCCGCTCATAGTCATCGATTAAGACGAATTTTGGATTAGCTTTGGCCGGATCATCGAGCCA
>CAXNFK010000117.1:0-3714 GCA_964201775.1 Candidatus Nanopelagicaceae bacterium | reverse complement strand
CGTTGACCATTCTTAATTTCCATTACTTCTTCTTCAGGAACTTCAATCTGGAAAATATAATCTTCCATATTTAGTGAAGTAATACGGTTAGCAAGGTTTCCCTTAACTTTCTTCTCGTATCCTGCGTAAGAGTGAACTACATACCAATCACCAGGTGCGGTGCGAAGGGCGCGACGGAATTCAGCGTTCTCATCATTTTCTTCTTCTTCTACTTCAGAGAGCGAATCAATTTCAGTTTCAACTACATCTGGAACCACTGCCACGTCATTATCTTGAGTGGTTTCGACAATATCAGTCGCAGTCGCTGCGAGCGCAGCTTCGAAGTCGTCGACAGTATTAACTGTATTAACAGGAGGTGTCTCTAAATTATCTAATTCTTCAAGTGACATAAGATTCCTCCCTTATCCAAATACCCAGAAGACGACCTTGGTTAAAATAAGGTCGAAGACAGAAACAACAGCGATAACAAAACATACGAATACCAATACCACTGCGGTGTAAGTTGTAAGTTGATTTCTAGTTGGCCAAACAACTTTGCGTAATTCAGAAACTATTTGGCGATAGAAAAGGCCAATGCGACCAAAGAACCCAAGGGATTCCTGGTCTGTGTTGTGTGATGGATCTTTCTCATCAACCACGTTCACTACCTCTTTCCTATTTATTACTAGTTCTAAATAAAACTTCTGCAACAACTTGCAGGGCAGGAGGGACTTGAACCCCCAACCGCCGGTTTTGGAGACCGGAACTCTGGCCAGTTGAGCTACTGCCCTTCGAGCGTTACTTAAGTCAAGAAGACATGCGTCAGCATGACCTAATGCAAGCGCCAGAACGGGGAGTGTAGAGCGTGAAGGGGGGGTTAGTAAAACTGAGGAATGGCATACTCCGCACCATGGGAACTATGAGCGCAAAACCAAGAATTTCTCGCAGAATCGCAGCCATTGCTGAATCAGCCACATTGGCGGTTGATGGAAAAGCAAAAGCACTTAAAGCTGCTGGTCGTCCAGTAATCGGCTTTGGTGCTGGTGAACCAGATTTTCCAACACCTGATTACATAGTTAAAGCTGCAATAGATGCTGCATCTAAACCAGCAAATCATCGCTACACACCAACACCTGGACTTCCAGAACTGCGTGATGCGATTGTTGCAAAAACTTTACGCGATTCAAATTATGTTATTACTGCTGATCAAGTTCTTGTTACGAACGGTGGTAAGCAATCTGTTTACCAATCATTTGCTTCGATTATTGATCCAGGTGATGAAGTAATTTTGCCTTCGCCTTTCTGGACTACTTATCCCGAATGCATCAAGCTTGCCGGTGGAATCTCGGTTGAAGTTTTTGCAGATGAGTCACAAAATTATTTAGTAACAGTTGATCAGCTTGAAGCAGCAAGAACACCTAAGACTAAAGCGTTGTTGTTCTGCTCACCATCAAATCCAACTGGTTCGGTTTATTCAGCAGAACAAGTAAAAGCAATCGGACAATGGGCGCTCGCACATGGCATCTGGGTTATCTCAGATGAAATTTACGAACACTTACTTTACGACGGTGCTACTGCCCCAAGTCTCCCAGTAGTTGTTCCAGAGATGGCAGATCAAACAATAATTATTAATGGAGTTGCAAAGACTTATGCAATGACTGGGTGGCGAGTTGGCTGGATGATTGGGCCTAAAGATGTAATCAAAGCTGCTACCAATTTGCAATCACACTTAAGTTCAAACGTTTCAAATGTTTCCCAACGAGCTGCAATCGCTGCTGTCACTGGCGACTTAACTGCGGTTCATGAAATGGGCGTTGCATTTGATCGTCGACGCAAATTAATCGTTGATCTTTTAAACAAAATTCCTGGAGTAACTTGCCCTACGCCAACCGGTGCTTTCTATGTTTATCCATCAGTCAAGGGCGTATTAGGTAAAGAAATTCGCGGTAAACGGCCACAAACTTCGGCTGAACTTGCAACGCTTATTTTAGATGAAGTCGAAGTTGCTGCAGTCCCTGGTGAAGCATTTGGGCCTTCAGGTTATCTACGTTTCTCATATGCACTTAGTGATGACGACATCGTTGAAGGTATTGGCCGCGTAGCAAAGTTACTTTCAGAAGCTAAATAATTTAAAGGCTCAAGCCCACTAATTGCACCTCTGATTGCAGGACAATTCCAAACTTCGCTCTAACTTTTTCTTGCGCACTTTTAGCCAATTCAATTAAATCTTTAGCCGTGGCATCACCAGTATTGGATAGTGCAAGAACGTGTTTCGGTGAAATCTGTGCGCCAGCTAATTGATCGCCTTTACTAACGCCAGCATGTTCCATCAACCATGCCGCTGATGTTTTAACTTTGCCATCAGGCATTGGCCATCTAGGTGCATTGCTTGGCAATTTTTCTGCAGCGCCTTTATCCAAAATAGGATTCATAAAGAATGAGCCTGCGGAATTAATTCCTTCGTTGATTAACATTCCCTTTGCGCTTCGCAATTTTAAGACCGCGCTTCGAACTTTAGTTATCACAACTCGGGCGCCGATTTCTACACCGAGTTCATTTGCTAGTTCTGTATAGCCAATAGGTAAAGATGCCTCACCAATACGCAGTTGAAATGTGACGTCCAAGATTACATACCGATTAAATTCAGCTTTGAAAATCGAATTGCGGTATCCAAATTTACATTCGCTAGCGGTAAAAGTTTTTACTTCCTGCAATTTGCGATCATAAGTTCGCACCCGAGCGATCACTTCAGAAACTTCGTGGCCATAGGCTCCGATGTTTTGTATCGGGGATCCCCCAACTGTTCCTGGAATTCCACTAAGTGATTCCAAATTCGCTAACCCTTTTTCAATTGTAAATGCAACGAATTCATCCCAATCTGTCCCAGCGCTTACGGTTAACGTTCCACCACTACATGCATCGATTTCAAAAGAATTACCAGTTGTTTCTACTCTTATTACGGTGCCCGCAAATCCGCTGTCGCTGATCAAAAGATTCGAGCCGCCACCAAGAATTAGTAATGGAGTTTTTGAATCATCGGCAACTTTTACGGCAGAAATAAGTTCGGCTTCAGTTTTTGCATGAATAATTTTTGCTGCAGGTCCGCCAACACCAAGTGTTGTGAACTTAGATAAATCATTTGCAGTCATAAGAGAAGGTTACCTGCGTGGTGACAATATTTCGGTCTTGCCCCGAAAGCGTTGAAGAATTCGGTCATAGTTCTTCTTTGATTGCTCTTCTCGATACGTTGGATCTGTATCGTGATAACCGTGATGTCGTTCTTGTTTTAATGGGAGTTCTAATTGCCAGAGGCGACCTTGGGCCTGGCGAAGTTTTAGACCAAATTCCATATCAGCGTTGCGATAATAAACTGCCCGAATATTGAATGCACCTGCCTCAAGTGCGTGCTCACGATTTAATCCTAAGAAATAACTAAAGAGAACATCGACTTCGCCATCACCTTTATCGTCAACGCTGCGCCAGTCATCTTCAATATTGACCAAGCCACCGCGCCAACCAACTGCGCTAAATTCTTTCGTCGATAACTTTGAAATTGTCGGAGTAATTGCATCCCCAATAAGGATTGTTGAAGGGTCCATAACAATTACATATTCAGAATTCGCTAATTTCATTAGGGCATTCATCCCCTCGCCCCAGCCAACCCCATCGGTAATTTGCACAATATAGGTTCGCTCATCAATCAATGAAGCGACATCACTAAGTTCTGGAGTACCG
>CAXNFK010000116.1:0-3723 GCA_964201775.1 Candidatus Nanopelagicaceae bacterium | reverse complement strand
CTGAAATAAGTTTTACAACCTCAGCGCCATCAGTTGGGTTATCAACGACTGTGAAAATAAAATCAGCATTCTTGGCCGCATAATCTCGACCTTGTTCCGAAGACCCAGCATTTATGACAGGAATACGACCATGAACTGGTTTGGGCATTCCTTCAACGCCTTTTAATTTAAAGAACTTGCCCGCATGATCGAATCTTCCTGGCGTAGACCAAACCTTATTTATTACATCCCACCACTCTTGTGCTCTTTCGTAACGATCATCATGGCCCAGAGGTAACTCAATTCCAAAGGCATCGAATTCAGTTTTATTCCAGCCTGCAACAATGTTAATTCCAGCCCTGCCATTTCCGATTTGATCGGCAGTTGCAAATTGTTTTGCGGCAACTAATGGGTGGGTGAAAGCAGTATGAACTGTTGAGAAAACATTAATATTTTTTGTAACCGCCAATAGGCCGGCCATCCAAGTTGTTGGGTCCAAGACGTCATTGTGATAATTACTTTCACCGCCATAGCCAATCCATCTAGCGACTGGAAGTAAAAAATCTAAACCAACTTCATCCGCAATTTTGGCTGCGGCCACATTATCTGCCCAAGAACCACTCCAACGATCTGGCGCTTTAGTTACTGCGGAACCAGATGAACAGTTTGCAGCAAAAAGCCCCAACTTAAAGTCGGGGCTTTTCAACATTGAGTTCATTTTTCTAGTCTATTACTTAGGAACGCGAACGCCCTTTTTCTCTAACCGTGGCAATACTTCTTGTGCGAAGTATGGAAGCTCTTTTGCATAATCTAAGAATGCAATTGTCATTCCGCCGAATCCTGCCTTTGCGAAACCTTCTATTGCATCTGCAACTTCATCAGGTGTTCCGATTAGTGGGCAAGATCCATGTCCTGCAGCAAAACGGCCGCGGAACATTTCAAGCATTTCTTTACTAAATGACATTGAATGCAGACCTTGAAGTTCCATCAAGTTATCGACGGCACTCCAATCTGCATATTCATCTGCGTAGTAATGCAAGAATTCATCAGCTTCTTTACGAGTTGGCTTACACACAACGTGGCCAAGAGTGAATACGCCCATATCGCGCTTGTATTCATTCTTCGCTTGCGATTTAACTTGCTTAACAACTTCAGCGCCATCTTCTGGACCACCAACAACAGTAAATGCGAAGTTTGCATTCCGTGCAGCGAATTCGCGACCTTGTGGCGATGAACCAGCATTTAGAACTGGAAGGATTCCATCAATTGGCTTTGGCATTCCTTCAACATGTTGCAGTTTAAAGAATTTACCTTCATGGTCAAACTTTCCTTCAGTTGTCCAAATCTTCTTAATGATCTCCCACCACTCTTGAGCAAGTGCGTAACGATCATTGTGATCCTTAGGAAGATCCATTCCAAAGGTGTCATATTCTGGTTTGTTCCAACCAGCAACAATATTTATACCAGCACGTCCGCCACCAATATGGTCGACTGTTGCCATCTGCTTTGCAACAACTATTGGATGATTGAACGCAGTATGAATTGTTGCGAAAATTGAAATCCGCTTTGTGTTTGCAAGCAATCCTGCTGCCCAAGTTGTTGGATCTAATACACCCTCGTGAAAGTTTGTTTCTCCGCCATAGCCAATCCATCTAGCGATTGGAAGAAGGAAATCAATACCAGCATCATCGGCAATCTTTGCAAGACGTAAATTATCTTCCCAAGAACCTGTCCATCTATCGGGAGCTTTTGTTACAGCAAGTCCAGAAGAGCAGTTTGGTGAGAAGAGTCCTAGTTTGAACCCCTTGCCATCTAGTAGTGCTTTTGCCATTTATATCCCTTTCGGTTGGTTAGTTTTTTAATTCGTTAATATTTCGTAGAGAACTATGGAGGAAAAGTAGTGGGGACTTACCGCTATTTTCAAGGGTTTGAACCTTGCCAATTATCAGCATGTGGTCGTAAGTATCAAAAGTTTGAGTGGTAGCACATTCCATACGAACGCTGACCCCAGCCAGAATCGGATTTCCCAGGTTAGACCTTTGAAACTCTAAGCCTTCGAATTTATCGACGCCCTTCTTTGCAAAGCGGGCGACCAAATCTTTCTGATCTTCCGCCAAGAAATGCACATTAAATGATTTTGCAGAAATCCAGTGGTCATAAGAGCTTGATGATTTATCAACGGACCAGAGAAGTAATTTCTCTTCTAAAGAGATTGAGGCAAGTGAATTGCAAACAATTCCAATTGGTTTTGCTGAACCATCAACAGCGGTCCCTGTAATGACACTTACGCCAGTTGCCCAACTGGACATCGCCGATCGGAAAATTTCTTTCGTTATCTCAGATTCAATTTCCATACCTTAGGGTAAATTCAAAAGCGTTTAAGTCAAGGGTGAAATCGAGTTATCTTTGTGACTTGCGTCAATTATGCGCAATACCCTAATTACTCGTAAATGCCTCTTTGAAGCTTGCGAGCGCAACTTCGCTATCTCCACTAGCCCAAGCCTCCATGCCAATTACGCCCACATAATTCATCTCGCGAAGCGCCTTTGCAATCATCGGGTAATTGATTTCCCCCGTCCCCGGTTCTTTTCGACCCGGAACATCTGCTACTTGAATCTCACCAATAATTGGAAGCGCCTCTTGCAAGAGTTCAATCAAATTACCTTCGCCAATTTGAGCATGGTAGATATCAAAATTCATCTTTAGGTTGGGCTTATTCACGCTCTTCACCAATTTGATTACATCCTTCGCCAGCGCAAATGGCGTATTTGGGTGATCGACGAGTAAATTCAAATTCTCCAAAACAAATGTGACCCCATTTGCAGCGCCCAGATCTGCAATCTGATTCAAAGTTATTTCTGCTTGCTCCCACATTGCAGGCGTTACATCAAAACAGGGTTGTGCTGGCAAGCCCTTATTATCCAAACCAGTTCCATGCAAGTTAAGAGATGGATTCCCAAGAGCATGTGCAACTGGGATTGATTGTTCGGCGGTTCGAAGTAAATCAGCGGCGCCTTCTTTATCTCCCAGTCGTCCAGTTGTATAACCAGTCATGGATGTGAACTTCGCACCTGTAGCGGCGAGGGCTGGAATATCTTTCTGCGTCCAATCCCAAATCTCTACTGCAAAACCAAGTGAGTGAATTTTTTTGACGCGTTCAATGTGTGGCAGATCTAAGAAGACCATTTCGGAACAAACCGCGAGTGTGAAGTTGGAGCTCATTTCGCTACCTCTGTTACATATGTATTAATGCGATGAGTAAATAGAACTTGTGCGCTTGAAGGGATTCGAACCCCTAACCTTCTGATCCGTAGTCAGATGCTCTATCCGTTGAGCTACAAGCGCAGGCGCGCGAGGCAAATACTACTCGTTGATTAAGGTTGCCCCAAACGCAATAGATCAGGGATTGAAACCGCTTTAACGCGGGGCTTTCCAAGGGCTTCACCGGCTGCCACTTCCGCACCGTTAATACGAACCCAATAGGCCTGGTCAACGATTTTGTGATTGCTGGTTAGAAGTTCTGCGATATCTGCAGTTGATTTTGCATCTTTTAAATCTGAAATTAATAATTTAACTACTTCAGCCGCATCACTTTTATTTGTTCCGATAACTCCAGATGGCCCACGTTTGGCCCAACCAACAACATAGATATTTGAATCCTTAACTCGGCCATCAATATTTGTAATTTTTCCAGCCGCGTAAACAACACCTGGGATAACAGTCGCTTCATACCCAATTGCTGTA
>CAXNFK010000115.1:0-3868 GCA_964201775.1 Candidatus Nanopelagicaceae bacterium | reverse complement strand
TTTATCACGCAGGTTGGGCCGACAAACTTTCATATGCAGGTGTTGGCTCAAATCCAAAACCATATGGTGTTGCAGCACAAATAATTCCCTGGAACTTCCCGATGTTGATGTTAGCTTGGAAAATTGCGCCAGCCTTAGCAACTGGTAATACCGTTGTTTTAAAGCCTGCGGAAACTACGCCGCTGACCGCTCTTTTGTTTGCAGAAGTTTGTCAGCAAGCAGGATTGCCTGCAGGCGTTGTAAACATTATTACCGGAGATGGTGTTACCGGATCTCACCTAGTAAATCATCCAGGTGTCGATAAAGTTGCATTCACTGGTTCTACAGGTGTTGGTAAAGCTATCGCAAAAGCTATTGCGGGCACTAAGAAAAGTGCAACTCTTGAACTTGGTGGCAAGGGTGCAAATATTGTTTTTGATGATGCCCCAATCGATGAAACGGTTGAAGGCATCGTTAATGGAATTTTCTTCAATCAAGGACATGTCTGCTGCGCTGGCTCTAGATTATTGCTTCAAGAGAATATTCAAGACGAAGTTTTAGAGAAACTTAAGAACCGAATGAATTTGATTCGAGTAGGCAATCCAATGGACAAGAACACAGACCTCGGTGCGATTAATAGTGCAGCTCAGCTAGCCCGAATAAAGGAAATCGCTGATTCTGGTGATATTGAAGGGTCGCAACGTTGGAGTGCAAGCTGTTCAATTCCGACATCTGGATTCTGGTATCCCCCAACAATCTTTACTGGAGTTTCACAATCACATCGAATCGCTCGCGAAGAAATCTTCGGACCCGTTCTCTCCGTCCTAACTTTCCGCACACCACAAGAGGCGATTGAAAAAGCAAACAACACACCATTTGGTCTATCGGCAGGAATTTGGAGCGATAAGGGATCGCGAATTCTATGGGCCGCTAAACAACTTCGTGCTGGTGTTATCTGGTCAAACACCTTTAATAAATTTGATCCGGCAAGCCCATTCGGTGGATATAAAGAATCTGGTTGGGGTCGTGAAGGCGGAAGACATGGCCTTAGTGGATATTTGAAGGGTGAAAAATAATGCGCATTGATGTCATGAAGACTTATAAATTATTTATCAATGGCAACTTCCCGCGTAGCGAATCTGGCCGGGTATATGAGATTAAAGATACAAAGGGAAAGTTCTTAGCAAATCCCTGCCTAGGTTCTCGAAAAGATTTACGTGAATCTGTTGTTGCAGCGCGTTCTGCGCAGCACGGCTGGTCAAGTGCAACTGCATTTAATCGTGGTCAGATTCTCTATCGAGTTGCAGAAATCATGCAAGGTCGAATTGAACAGTTTGTTGCAGAAATTATTGCGCAAGAAGGTGCAACTCCTGCGTCTGCTAAATCCCAAGTGCAGAGCGCGATTGATACCTGGATTTGGTATGCCGGATGGTGCGACAAGATTGATTCAATATCTGGTTCTACCAATCAAGTATCTGGGCCGTTCTATAACTTCTCAATTCCTGAAAGCCTTGGAGTAGTAGCAATATTTGCTGATGCAAAGCCATCTTTGCTTAATCTTGTTGCAGGTTTGGCTCCAGTTATTGCAACCGGTAATACCGCAATATTAATTGCTAATGAAAAATCTCCATTATGTGCAATCACGCTTGCCGAATGCCTAGCAACAAGTGATGTGCCTGCTGGTGTAGTAAATATTCTGACCGGCAAGTTTGATCAATTCGTAACTTGGGCAGGTTCACACATGGATATCGATGGAATTGATGCGTCCGGAGTAAGCAGCAAAGACCTAACAGAGCTTAAGGAACTTGGTTCTGAGAACTTGAAGCGGATTTATACTTTTAGTGAATTGCAATCAACAAAGAGAATGACAAATTTTATGGAGATTAAAACTATCTGGCATCCAATCGGAATCTAAAGCTTAGTTACTGATAGCTATTTTTTTCGAAATTATTTCACTCTTGGCCCGCGTCACTGCGCTCTTCGATGTCGAATTAGCGGTTGTCGCAATTAAATCAATGCCGCGATTGGCAAGCGTGTAGTTGCGACCAAAGACTCCGTTAACTGCATCTACCTCTTCGGTAATTGATCTTCCCGAAACTGCTGCACTAAATAAGTCAGTAATCGCGGTATCAAATCTCTGATTGACATAACCAATTAAGAATTTTTGGGCGTCTTTAGTTGCAATGAAATATTGATCGGGCCTGATTCCGATTAACTTTATGGATTTCTCTGCTTTTGTTAACTTAGTTGCAGCCGTAAGCACGCTGCCATTTCGAGACCAGTTAATAAAAAATACATCTGCGCCTTGGCCAGATAGCTTGGCCATTTCGGCATCTGCTGATGATGAAGAATTGGCTGCTAATACTTTGGTCTTGGAAGCAGCATATTTTACGCCGGCTTGAAAATTCTTAAGATTTGTAGAATTACTTGGATTCAAAGCATCTCCAAGGTAGCCAACTTTTCTTGACTTGGAATTTAGGGCTGCCATAACCCCGGCCAAGAAAGATCCTTGGTTTAAATCAAATGCCATACAACTAACATTCAGTGATTCAACTCCGGAACTTGCTATCAAAGCAAATTGAGATTCTGGATACTTTTCTGACATATAAATCATTGCCTCATTGAAGGAAGGCCCAACACCAATTACTAAGTCATATTTGGCTTTAACTAAAAATTCGATTCGATTTTCGCGATCAAAATCTATTCCGGTAGTAACTAGTTCTCGAACATCAAAGTTTGAAAGCCCAAATTTCTTCTTAGCGCTATCAATTCCGGCAGCGGCAGCGTCGTTAATTGCCTTATCTCCGCGTCCACCAACATCATAAACAATGCCAATTTTAACTTTAGCTGGCGCTGCGTTGACTGGTGCGATTGGTATTAGCGCTAATAGTGCAAGAAAAACAGTGAGGCGTTTACTCACGAGAAATCATACCTAGCGCCTTATAAGTGTCGCTAAGAGTTTTAGAAGCTACTGCCTCAGCTTTCTCAGCCCCAATACTTAATAATTTTTTAAGATGAGTTTCATCTTTGAGTAATTCATTTGCTTTTTCTCTTACTGGGTTTAAATAATCTACGACAACTTCTGCAACAGCCCCTTTGAAATCACCGTAACCCTTACCGGTGAAATCCTCTTGTGATTGCTCAATAGTCTTGCCAGTTAGTGCACTGTAAATGGTTAGAAGATTAGAAACACCAGGTTTCTCTTTTTCATCAAAAAGCACATCGCGACCGGTGTCTGTTACTGCGCTCTTAATCTTTTTAGTATTTATCTCTGGACTATCCATTAGTTCAATTACTCCACTAGCTGAAGTACTTGATTTGCTCATCTTCGCTGTTGGATCTTGAAGGTCATTTATCTTTGCGCCCGCTTTAAGAATGTATCCCTCTGGGATTGTAAATGTTTCACCGAACTTTGAATTAAAACGCTGCCCAAGATCACGAGTTAGTTCGATGTGCTGTCTTTGATCTTCCCCGACTGGAACTTTATTTGCTTGATAAAGCAAGATATCTGCGGCTTGGAGAATTGGATAAGTAAACAATCCAACAACCGTGCGATCAGATCCTGCTTTTTGTGATTTATCTTTGAACTGTGTCATCCGACTTGCTTCGCCAAATCCAGTTAAACATTCCAATACCCAAGCTAATTGATTATGTGCTGGGACATGTGACTGAATAAAGAGCGTACATTTCTCTGGATCAAGGCCAAGTGCAATTAATTGTGCGACCGATGCGAGCGTGCGCTTTCTAAAATCCTCTGGTTTAGTTTCAACAGTAAGAGCGTGCAGATCTACAACACAATAAAAAGCATCATTTGAATTCTGAAGATCTACCCATTGTTTAATTGCACCTAAATAGTTTCCAAGATGAAAAGACTCATGAGTCGGTTGAA
>CAXNFK010000114.1:0-3959 GCA_964201775.1 Candidatus Nanopelagicaceae bacterium | reverse complement strand
TTGTGTAACTGCAAAGGTAGATAAGGTTTCGAAGCCTTCTCATATTATTGGTTTTGCTCTCGATGGCTTCCCAATCTACGGTGATCGTGACAATAAGGGTAAGCAAGTAACAGCTAAGAACTTAGATCAGTGCAATGGTGTAAAAAGTGCCACACCAGAATTTCCAAAAGGTATTTACCATTACGTACTTCTAGGAACAGCAGATGCTCGCTCATCAATTGCTTGCTTCCATGGAGAAGTAGATGCCAGTCAGATTCAAGCGATGCCGGCTATGGGCGGCGGGGGAATGCCAATGCCTGATACCGCTGCAGCAGCCACGAAACTTGGCATAACAGAAGATGCCTTGAAGGCGGCCTTTGGAACAACTATGCCACCAGATCTCGCTGCAGCAGCCAAGAATTTAGGTGTAACTGAAGCTGTACTGCTTGACGCACTTGGCATTACAGCCAGACCATAGCAACTTGTTATTGATTTCCGTTCACAACAATTCTGGCTTATAGGGCGACTCTTCTCTAAATAAGTTTTGAGTTAGGCTTCTCTTATGGCTATCAATAAGAGCGAACGTAGCGAATCAGCACTCATTGTTATCGATGTGCAGGTAAATGTTGTAAAAGATGCTTACCTGCGTGATGAGAAAGTTGCCAACATGCTGGCGGCAGTTACGAAGGCACGGGCTGCATCAGTTCCAGTTATTTGGGTCCGTCACTCAGCCGAAGATCTTCCACTCGGGAGTGATGGTTGGCAGATAGTTCCTGATTTGGTTCCCTTTGATAGCGAGCCAATTATTGAAAAGAGATACCGCAGTTCTTTTATCGAGACCAATCTTGAAAAGGTATTAACGAAGTTAAAAGTTAGCCAGCTATATATCTGCGGCGCTGAAACTAACAATTGTGTTCGCCATACTGCAATGGGGGCCCTCGACGCAGGATATGACATCGTTTTACTTGAAGATGCACATACAACTACTAGTTTTGAATGGGATGGCTTTGTCATAGATGCCGCTCGTACTATTGATGAACAGAATACAAATTTCATCGGGTATTCATTGCCAACATGTAGCGCAGGTATTAAGAAAGTAAGTGAGATCTGGAATTAGCTAGCGCAGTTGCATGAGCGTTTAAGGCGACTCTTACCTTTATCGCTTGAGCTGTAGTGCAGTTGTTATGCAAGCGATGATAAAGATTCCAAGTGCAGCACCGAAATCTGCGACCTTATGCTTGCGAGAAAAGTGTGTAAATAGCGCGCCTGCAAAATAAAGAGCCAGACATATTGAAGACAAAACTCCGAGAGGCTTGTTCCAGATACCGGCGATGATTCCAAGTGCACCAGCGATTTCCAAAAATGCAAGAACTGGAATCTGATTTGGCTTAACGCCAACCTTCTCCATCGCTGCCATAACATCTGGAACCTTCTTTAGCTTTGATATAGCTGATCCAATAGCGGCAAATGCCAGAAGTGCTCCGAATATGTCTAGTGCGATTTTCATTTACTTTTCTACTTTCTTGTTAAGTGGATGGTGTTCTTTCATATGAGTTGAGATTGCTTCAGATATTTCAATTAAAGCCTTCATTTGGGCCTGGGTTAAGACCTCGCTGAAACAATGATTGATTTCTTTGGACTGCAAAGGAATTGCAGCTTCAGCTATTTTTCTTCCCTTAGCCGTGATGGAGACATCGAAGCAGCGAGAATCTTCCAGGTTCTTAGTTTTCTTAACCAAGCCGGCTTCATCCATTCGCGAAATCTGGTGCGACATCCGGCTTATTTCCCAACCCAGACCGGCTGCCAATCGGTTTAAATTTACTGAAGGTACTGGCAGCTCAGAAAGAGCGACGAGCACCACGTATTCCGTCCCAGAGATTCCAGAATGGTTAGTTATTTGGCGACCAAGGTGGGGCAGAAGACTCGTTCCGATTTTGTGGAAAGCACGCCATGCCTTGGAGTCGAGTTCTTTCATACCTTTTTGTGCCACAAGAGAAGTAAATCAGATATACTTGATATGTCAAGTAATTACGACTCACAGAAATTTGGTATCAAATGAATAGCTATATGGTCGTTGCCACATTCAAAGATGGAGTTACTCCGGAAGATATTCGAGCTCTAATTCCAGCAGAGCAGGCGCAGGCCAAAGCATTAGTGGAGCAAGGCTTACTGGGATTTATAAAAGTAGCTATGCCAAAGCGAACCGTGTTCATAGAGGCATTTGGTGAGGATGATGCGAGTGTTTTATCAACCATCGAGACCCTGCCATTCATTGCCATATGGGATATCGAAATATTTCCTACAACTCCACCAGCTGGCGTGAATTTCTAAAAGATCGCACTTCAATTACACTTGACCAATTAATTAGAGAAAGGTTTTGGCTCCTAAAATCATGAGCACAATTGCTTCAATTAATGGCGGAAAATTGGTAGGAGTGAAAACTTCTATATTTACTATCTTTAATAGTCAAAAGTATGATGCGAAAGCTATCCCTGCTGCATGGGGAGAGTTTTTTTCAAAAGCCAGAGATACTGATCTGGCAAAGAGCGAATTCTTTTACGGCGCTTCTATCCCGAGTAAGTCCATGGACGAACCTATGGATTACTTCGCAGGCGCAATCGTGCCAATCAATGCAGAAGTGCCAAATGGTTTTGAGAGTGTAGAGATTCCAGCAGGAAAGCATCTTCAGGTAGTTCACACAGGACCAATCACATCTCTAGCGGCTACTTATCAGCGCGCCTATATGGAAGCACTTCCCGCGTCCGGATCACAGATGCGGCCGGCGCCTCATCTGGAAATTTATAACCCAACCAAGGATCCGATGGCTGCCGATTATGAAATGGTTATCGCAATCCCGATTAATTAACCACCCAGGCTTATAAGGGAAAACAGTTTAATTCTTTAATGTTTACCCAGTTCATACTTTCACTACGTTGCCTTGGTAGTAATCGGGACTTGGTTAATCACCAATTCCCTTTTGCTTTTCCACACCGCCCTTTCTATGGACAAAGATGCGGTGCTTTGGAAAGATCCACTCATGACATTTAGATCTCCGATTTTTGAACTCAGCCATACTTATATTGATGATTCGGCCGCACTTAGCCCTATGGATTGCACCTACTTGGGCAACGGACTCAGTCAAGACAAACTTGATGATTTCTCACTTGCTGGCGCACAGAAATCAGCGGATCTAACGAAAGCAACTTTGGCAAAGCTCGTTGCCCTAAAGCCAATAGATGAAATTGATCGAATTGCTCAGACTGTTATGCAAGAGCGCCTTGAGTCAGGTCTTGCTCTATATGAGAGCCAAGAATCCTTCGTGCTCTGGAATGTGCTGACTTCACCACCATCTAACGTTCGCTCAATTTTTGAATTGATGCCAAAGGAAAGTGATCAAGATTTCGACAATATCGCTAAGCGTTTAGCTGCAGTTGATGGCGCATATAAGTCTTGGACTGGCGCAATCATGGAAGTTGCTAAGAGTGGCAAGACAACTGCGCAACGTCAGGTACGTGGCGTTATCGAGCAACTTGAAAGCTATGCCAATGGTGGCTTTAGCGCGATGTGCAAGAACTTTGATGCAGATGACAAATATCCAGCGATGCATGCCAATGCAAAGCTCGCCGTGAAAGCCGCAGCTGAAACTGCAAGCTTCTTAAAGAGCCAATACCTTCCGATTGCAACTCCAAACGACGCAGTTGGCGCAGATCGATACGCGGTTTGGGCACGCTACTTCACAGGTGCAAAGTTAGATCTTCGCGCCACATATGAATGGGGCATGGCAGATCTCAAAGCTATCAACGCGCGCATGTGGGAGATTGCCGAACAAATTAAGCCAGGCGCTAAAACACTTCGCGAAGTTGCCGATCACTTAGATCATGACCCTAAGTATGTAATCAAAGGCGAAGCAAATGTCATTAAGTACCTACAAGATTTCACTGATGCCGCAATGGTGCGCATGGATGGCGAGTACTTTGATA
>CAXNFK010000113.1:0-3986 GCA_964201775.1 Candidatus Nanopelagicaceae bacterium | reverse complement strand
GAAGTTTCAACCCTGGCTAACTTTTGTATTTAGATTAATTCTTGGTGGCGTTCTTCTCGTTGCAGGCGGCTTGAAGGTCACCGATCCATATGCATCTGCTACCTCGGTTCGGGCATATCAAATCCTGCCAATTGATTTGGCTAATTTCCTTGGGTTCGTGCTCCCATTTGCTGAAGTAGCTATCGGATTATTTCTAATTGTTGGAATTTGGGTTCGCCTCGCAGCAATTGCAGGTGGCGCACTAATGATCATGTTCATTATTGCTATTGGCCAAGCATGGATTCGAGGAATCTCATTAGATTGCGGATGTTTTGGGAAGGGTGGCCTTCTTGAAACCAATGAACTCCCAGTTTGGACTTACACAGTAGAAATCGCAAGAGACATTGCGCTTGCGCTATTAGCTGGTTACATATTTCGCTTCCCGCAGGGTAAATTAGGTTTCGACAAATAACAGCTGGTTAAACATCTAGGAGAGATGCAATGGCAAACGGTAAATCAGGCGATAAAGGATTACGCGCAATCGTAATTGGGATGATTGTTTTTGTTATAACAATCACTGGAGTTTTCATTTATTTCGACAAGAAGCCCGCAACGAATGTTGCTTCGCCTGGATCAATCTCTAAGGCCGATGGTTCAGGATTAGTCTTTAATCCAGAGTTAACCAACCAGATAGATATCTGGGAAGACTTCCAATGTCCAGCTTGTCGCAGTTTTGAAGCGGTAAATAATGAATACATCAAGAAGGTAATTGCAGAGAAGAAAGCTAAAGTTGTTTTTCACCCACTTACATTTATTGGGGAGCGCTCAAGCAATGGAGTCAATGAATCAATAATTGCTGCGAATGCTTCTGCTTGTGCGATGGATGAAGGCAAGTTCCTTGAGATGCACGAACTGATTTATCAGAATCAGGGAGCCGAGAATTCTGGTAGATACTCTAAAGAATTTATGATCATGCTCGGGATTAAGGCTGGCTTAAGTTCAGCGAAATTCCAAGATTGTGTAAGCAATGGAAATTACGATGACTGGACTCAAGCAAGTGCTTCGTTTGCAGCAGTCAAGAATGTTAATTCGACACCAACCGTTACCGTAAATGGTAAGGAATTGAGCCGAGAGTCCCCTGACAACGACTACAACAATCCGACTAAATTTAAGGCCGCTCTTGCTGCTGGTGGAATCAAATAATCTTTAGGGATTGTTACTAGCAAAGCCTAAATGAGGAAATTTATCCCAACTCCGAGTTCTTCAACTTTGGAGTTGGGATTTTTTACTTTTCACTACTACGCACTAACAATTCTTCTAGGAATTGTTGCTGCCATTTGGTTAACAAAGAGACGCTATGCAGCAATGGGAGGAAATCCAAATGAAATTTCTGACCTTGCTTTCTTTGTAATTCCAGCTGGAATAATCGGGGGTCGGATCTACCATGTAATAACGTCGCCCCAAAAATACTTCGGCGAGAACGGTTCACCAATTCAAGCAGTGCAAATATGGCGGGGCGGACTTGGCATTTGGGGTGCTATTGCAGTCGGCGCTTTAGCTGCATTCATCTTTTTTAAAGCAAAGAAGAGATCACTTTCGTTTTACCAATTGGCGGATGCAATTGCTCCTAGTTTGTTGATTGCCCAGGGAATTGGGAGATTTGGCAATTGGTTTAATGGTGAGTTATTCGGCAGACCCACATCCCATTTCTGGGCGCTGGAAATTCCAATAGATAATCGACCAATTGGATATGAAAGTTTCACAACATTTCATCCCACATTTCTTTACGAGGCAATCTGGTGCTTCCTAATCGCAGGAGTGATTCTGCGATTAAAATCTTTCAAAAATTTCGCTCGAGCAGGAACGGTTTTCGCCTTCTATGTTATGGCGTATTCACTGGGTCGATTCTTAATTGAAGCGATTCGAATCGATGAGGCCAACTTGATTCTTGGGATTCGACTTAATCTCTGGGTTTCGATGTTTATGTTTCTTGGGGCATGCGGGCTCTTTTTCCGCAAGAATTCGGTCAATCCAAGCAAGTCATAACACAAGGGGATAGGGTTGGTCCATGGCTTTGGAAGATGTTTATCTTAGAAATAAGTATCACAAGACTCATCGTGCAGGTTGGTTGCGCGCTGCAGTTCTTGGGGCAAATGATGGCCTGGTTTCTACTGCAAGTTTGATGATTGGTGTATCAGCTGCACGGGCCGATAGTTTTTTAATAACTGCAGGAGCTGCGGGAATTGCAGCGGGAGCCATGTCTATGGCGGTCGGAGAATATATTTCAGTTAGATCGCAGAATGACATTGAAGAATCTGATCGTCTCTTAGAGATTGAACATTTAGCAGTAGATCCAGCGGGAGAGTTGGAAGAGTTAATTGAAATTTATATGAATCGTGGTCTTGATCGTGAGTTAGCAACAAAGGTTGCTCAAGCCATGAGTGAGAAGGATGCCCTTGCAGCGCATCTTCGCGACGAACTTGGACAATTTCCGCACACCAAGGCCCGACCTGTTCAGGCCTCTGTTGCATCTGCTTTAAGTTTTACAGTGGGCGGACTTGTTCCATTTGCTGGTGCACTTGCTCCGACTGTTGGCACAAAGGTCATGAGCATAATTGTCTTTACTCTTCTAGGTTTAATCGGAACTGGCGTCTTGAGCGCACGGATTGCTGGTTCGCGTTACCTCAAAACGACGATTCGAATTCTCATCGGCGGCTCTTTAGGTATGGCCATCACAGCTGGAATTGGTTCCCTAGTGCACTTATCGGGTATCTAAATCCGCCCGCAATTGCTATCCTTTTTGAGGTAAACTTTAACTAGTAATTATTTGGGCCACTGTTGTCCCGAGCCACCTAAGCAAATTTCTTTAGGAGTTTTCGTGACCTTATTTTCAACAGTGCCAACCGCACAGGGTTTATATGACCCATCTCAAGAGCGTGACTCTTGTGGTGTTGCAATGGTTGCGACGTTAAAGCGTAAAGCAACCCACGAAATTGTCTCCCAAGGTTTAACCGCGCTTCGCAACATGGAGCACCGCGGTGCTACTGGCGCAGAGCCAGACAGTGGAGATGGCGCAGGAATTTTAATTTGTATTCCAGATGCTTTCTATCGCGAAGTCGTAGATTTCAAATTACCTGAGGTTGGCAAGTATGCGACCGGAATTGTATTTGTAGATAAATCCTTCGATGATCGTTCAGGACTTGAGGCAATTGCCGAAGAAGAGGGACTTCAAATTCTTGGCTGGCGCGAACTTCCAATCGACACAAAATCGATTGGTAAAACCGCGTTATCTGTAATGCCAAAGTTCGAACAGATCTTTGTGACAGGCAAGAACAATGAATTTGATTTAGATCTAGAACGACTTGCGTTCTGCTTTAGAAAACGGATTGAACATCGCTTCCCACTTTATGTTCCATCCCTTTCGACGAGAACAATTGTTTACAAAGGAATGCTAACTACTGGGCAACTTGAAGAATTTTTCCCAGACCTCTCTGATGTTCGAGTAGTTTCCACCCTTGCACTTGTGCACTCTAGATTTTCAACAAATACTTTTCCGTCATGGCCACTTGCGCATCCTTATAGATTTATCGCCCACAATGGTGAAATCAATACTGTTCGTGGAAATCGAAACTGGATGCGTGCCCGCGAATCATTACTCGAAAGTGACATTATTCCCGGAGATTTAAATCGACTATTTCCTATCGTTGATAACGCAAGTAGCGACTCTGGCTCATTTGATGAAGTTCTAGAACTTTTATATCTTGGTGGCCGTTCACTACCGCATGCGGTATTAATGATGATTCCGGAAGCTTGGGAAAATCACGCAACCATGTCGCAGTCACGTAAAGACTTCTACGCGTTCCACTCCACAATCATGGAACCTTGGGATGGCCCAGCCTGCATAACTTTCACTGATGGAAGACAAATCGGCGCAGTATTGGATCGAAATGGCTTACGCCCATCTCGTTATTGGATTACAAAAGATGGACTTGTAGTTCTAGCAAGCG
>CAXNFK010000112.1:0-3990 GCA_964201775.1 Candidatus Nanopelagicaceae bacterium | reverse complement strand
ATGCCCGAACTCCTTCGGGATCGGCACCACGAAATTGACCGATAGCGGACTGTGGATCTGCAAATAAAATAACACGATCACTTGCTAATAAATCCAAGAGGTCGCGTTGCGAGTTATCACTCTCTTGAAATTCATCAATGATAATTGTTTTGAATTTATTCTGGAAAGATTCGCGGATTTTCGCTCTCTTAGTTAGGTCAGAAATGGCCTGCGAAATAATGGAACTTGAATCAATTCGCTTTGCTGCGCCCGAGATAAAGCCATATCGAATCCCAAGAATTTCGTCATAGATTTTCCAAAAGTTAGCAGCAGGTTCCCACCAAGGTTCATTTAGGAGATGGCCCTTTTCAACTAATTTCTTATAGGTAAAATTTCGCTCACTTGCACGGAGTATTAAATCTCTAAGTTCTCTAGCAAAACCCTTTGTTGAAAGTGCGGGCTCTAAAACTTTTGGCCACTTAACTTGTGGTGAATGTTCTGGGTTAGCAAGAAGTTCACGGATAAAAGAATCTTGTTCGGCGCCCGAAATTAAAACATATTTAGGATCATCGGCATCGATTTGAGTATTGATTATTGAAAATGCGAGTGAGTGAAATGTGCGAACTATTGGTTCAAAGGCATTTGCCCCAGACTGAATAACTATCTGGTCGCGAAGCTCGGATGCGCGTTCGCGGCCGTAAGTTAAAACTAGAATTGAATTTGGATCGACGCCAGATTTAATCTGGGAAACAACAGTTTCAGTTAGCGTTGTCGTCTTTCCAGTTCCCGGTCCACCAAAAACAATTAGCCGAGGCGCATCAGAATCGATAACCAATTTTTGTTCAGGTGTTGCCGCAAAATCAGAAGGCGTTATGACAGGACGAATCAGCTCAATCTTGCGTGCTGTTTTCTCGGTTCGGGCCACAGGGCTATCTAACCCAAGGGCGCCGACAAAACCGTGCTATTCGGCGTTCTGATTAACCTTCTTGGCGCGGCCCACGTTACGTGCTCGCTCATTTTGGTCAAGAATTGTCTTGCGGACACGAACGTGTTTTGGAGTTACCTCAACGCATTCATCTTCACGACAGAACTCAAGTGCTTGCTCAAGGTTAAGCAATCTTGGCGGAATAATTCGGTTTGCATCATCAGCACCTGAAGAACGCATATTTGTTAGCTTCTTTTCGCGAACAATGTTTACATCCATATCTTCAGTTCGTGAATTCTCACCAACAATCATTCCTTCATAAACTTCAGTTCCAACTTCTAGGAAAATAACGCCGCGCTCTTGCACGCCATCAACTGCATAAGCAGTAACAGTTCCACGACGGTCGGCAACAAGTGATCCGCTTAGACGTGTGCGAATTTCGCCATTCCAGTTTTCATAACCATCGAATACGTGGTGCAGAAGTCCGGTTCCACGAGTTTCAGTTAAGAATTCGGTACGGAATCCAATTAAGCCACGTGATGGGACTTTGTAATCCATCCGGATCCAACCAGTTCCGTGATTAACCATTTGTTCCATACGGCCCTTACGAAGTGCCATAAGTTGGGTAACAACTCCAAGATAATCATCTGGAATATCAATGCTCAAACGTTCCATTGGTTCTTGTAGTTTTCCATCAACTGTTTTCACAACTACTTGTGGCTTTCCAACAGTTAATTCGAAGCCTTCGCGGCGCATGATTTCAACCAGTACTGCAAGTTGTAATTCACCACGGCCTTGAACTTCCCAAGTATCTGGACGTTCGGTATTTAGAACACGTAGTGAAACGTTACCGATTAGTTCGGCATCGAGACGGTTCTTAACTTGGCGCGCAGTAAGAAGTTTTCCTTCTTGTCCTGCAATCGGCGAAGTATTGATACCAATTGTCATCGAAATAGATGGCTCGTCAACGATGATTAAAGGCAGCGCGTGTGGCTTTTCAAGATCGGCAAGAGTTTCGCCCAAGGTAATGGTTTCAATTCCGGCAATCGCAACAATATCGCCAGGACCAGCTTCTTGCGCAGGAACACGTTCTAAACCATTTGTAATAAGGAGCTCGGCAATCTTTACGCGCTCGCTAGTTCCATCGGTCTTCATCCACATTACGTTCTCGCCTTTTTTGATTACGCCTTCACGAATTCGGCATAGTGCAAGACGGCCAAGATAAGGAGATGAGTCAAGGTTTGTAACGTGTGCTTGTAGTGGTGCACCTTCGTGATAAACCGGAGCCGGAATCGTATTGAAAATTACTTCGAATAACGCATCCAAGTTTTCGCGATCTGGCATGACGCCATTTTCTGGACGATTCATCGATGCCCGACCAGCTTTTGCTGATGCATAAACAACTGGGAATTCAATTTGATCATCATTCGCATCAAGATCCATAAACAATCCGTATGCCTCATCAACAACTTCTGGAATACGTGAATCGGGACGATCTACTTTATTAATTACCAAAATTACTGGAAGGTTTTTCTCTAGTGCTTTACGGAGCACGAAGCGGGTTTGTGGAAGTGGTCCTTCAGATGCATCGACGAGAAGAATTACACCGTCAACCATTTCAAGTCCACGTTCTACTTCACCACCGAAGTCTGCGTGACCTGGGGTATCAATAATGTTTACAGTCTGGGCGCCGCGGCGAATTGAAGTGTTCTTCGCGAGAATTGTGATTCCCTTTTCGCGTTCAAGATCCATCGAGTCCATAACCCGGTCGCGGTTCTCGCCCTCTTTCTGGTGCTCGGAAAATGCACCTGATTGAGTCAACATCGCATCGACCAATGTGGTCTTGCCATGGTCTACGTGAGCAATGATTGCAACGTTACGAAGTTCATCGCGCTTCTTGATTTCACCAGTTATATATGGGCTTTTTTCGTATCTTATTTTTGTCATTAGTTATTAAACCTAAATTCCACTACATCGCCATCGGACATTACATATTCCTTGCCTTCCATTCGGACCTTGCCGCGGGCTTTGGCTTCCGCCATTGAACCTGCATCAACTAAATCGCTAAATGCAACGATTTCGGCCTTAATGAAACCTTTTTGGAAATCAGTGTGAATTACACCGGCTGCGACTGGCGCAGTATCTCCCTTGTGAATAGTCCAAGCACGTGTTTCTTTTGGACCCGCAGTTAAATAAGTTTGCAAACCTAAAGTATTGAATCCGATACGTGCCAGCGTTGAAAGTCCTGGCTCTTCTAATCCAATTACAGATAATAATTCCATGGCATCGGCATCATCGAGTTCAGCAAGTTCAGCCTCAGTCTTTGCATCCAAAAAAATTGCTTCTGATGGCGCAACCATTGCTGCCAATTTCTTGCGAAGTTCAGCATCGGCAAGTTCTGCGGCATCAACATTGAAAACATATAAGAATGGTTTTGCGGTCATTAAATGTAGATCGGCAATTAAGGTTAAATCTAACTTTGAACCGTAAAGTAATTTTCCGGAATTCAATATTTCCTGCGCTTGCTTTACCGCTTCAAGAATCGGTGCAACTTCTTTCTTAATGCGCACTTCTTTCTCTAACCGTGGCAGCGCTTTTTCAATAGTTTGAAGATCTGCAAGTCCAAGTTCGGTGTTAATCACTTCAATGTCAGATGCGGGATCAACAAATGCTGCGGCACGTTCGCCTTCGCGCATTACATTCTCATCATTGAAAACGCGGATGACCTGACAGATTGCATCGGTTTCGCGAATGTTTGCTAGAAATTTATTTCCAAGTCCGGCACCTTCAGATGCGCCCTTAACGATTCCGGCGATATCTACGAAGGAGACAACCGCGGGCAAAATCTTTTCAGAGGTAAAAATCTCGGCAAGCTTTGGAAGTCTGGCATCTGGGACGCCGACCATTCCAACATTGGGTTCAATTGTGGCGAAGGGATAATTTGCGGCCAGAACGTTGTTCTTGGTCAGAGCGTTAAAAAGGGTCGATTTGCCCACATTTGGCAGTCCGACGATTCCAATAGAGAGGCTCACAAGGAGTAGAGCCTACGCGGGTTTGTCAGTGCTTCCTGCCACGATACGGGCATG
>CAXNFK010000111.1:0-4182 GCA_964201775.1 Candidatus Nanopelagicaceae bacterium | reverse complement strand
ACACACAACTGCTTAATCAATTAATTAAAGAGGGAAAACTAAAAACTTCGCCACACAAGAGCGATGCAACACTTACTTATCACGACCCTTGCTATTTGGGCCGACACAATCAGATTTATCAACCACCTCGCGAACTCTTGGAATCAACTGGAGTTGCAGTTACTGAAATGCCAAGAAATCAAGAACGCTCGTTCTGTTGTGGCGCCGGTGGTGGCCGCATGTGGATGGAAGAAACCATTGGCACTCGAATTAACTTGAACCGAGTAGATGAAGCGATCGCAACCGAAGTTAAAGAAGTTGCGGTTGCCTGTCCGTTCTGCAGAATTATGGTTAGCGATGGAATGACCGCCCGCGAATCAGATATTGGGGTTTTAGATGTTGCTCAAGTTCTCTTGCGAAATATCAAAGGGTAAGTAATAACTACACCTGCAACTAAACCGCCAAGATGTGCGCGCCAATCAATCCCCGAAATTGTAAATGTCATCAATAAGTTAACAATTATTACGCCGACTATGTTCTGATAATTTGCGCCAGCTTTTTTGCCAATTACCAATAGTGCGCCAAAGACACCATAAACCGCACCTGATGCACCGACTGCATAAACATTTTGCGGCCCAAAATAAAGCGAGGTTGCTGAAGCTGCTAATAATGAGCCTATAAAAATAATTCCAAAGCGAACTTTGCCGACATATTCTTCAACCGGAGTTCCGATTGAATAAAGGGCCAACATATTAAATATTAAGTGCAACCAGCCTGCATGGGTAAGAGCAACAGTAAGAAGGCGATACCACTGGCCAGTATTTACTCCTGGGAAATAACCGTTTGCATAATTTCCTCCATGAAATAGTGCGAATTCAGATTGTAAATCAGGAAATACAAATTGCGTTAAAAGAAAGGTGCCTGAAATTAAAACAATCAGGCTCGTAGTGAGCGATTGCTTATCCTTCATTGGATTATTCTGAAATTGTTACAGTGTTTATTTTTACAGCTTGAACTGGGCGATCTTGGCCACCAGTCTTAACTGCGCCGATAGCGTCAACTATCTTCTTTGATGCTTCCTCAGTTACTTCACCAAAAATTGTGTGCTTGCGATTCAACCAAGCGGTTTCTGCAACTGTAATAAAAAATTGTGACCCATTTGTTCCTGGTCCGGCGTTTGCCATCGCAAGAATGTAAGGACGATCGAATGCTAATTCTCCGTGAAATTCATCCGCGAATTGGTATCCAGGTCCGCCAGTTCCGTTACCAAGTGGATCGCCACCTTGAATCATAAAGTTTGCAATTACGCGGTGAAACACAGTTCCGTCATAAAGATTCTTTGAAGTTTTTTCGCCAGTGATTGGATCAACCCATTCACGCTTTCCGGTAGCAAGTTCAACAAAGTTTGCAACGGTTTTTGGTGCGTGGTTTGGAAACAAATCAATCTTGATGTCGCCCATGCTTGTGTGGAGTATTGCAGTTGACATGTTTGCCCTTTCGGTGGCTTTTTAGAATTATTTGTGGAGACTAACTTGTGGAGACTTGTGGAGACCAGGGGAATCGAACCCCTAACCCCCGCCTTGCAAAGGCGGTGCTCTACCAATTGAGCTAGGTCCCCGCGGTTAACGGGTAAGTGGCGCAACCTTATCTAAAGTTTGCTCACTTATTAAATCTGTAAAACAAGTTAATTAACGCGATTGGTGGGCCTTAGTGGACTTGAACCACTGACCTCTTCCTTATCAGGGAAGCGCTCTAACCAAGCTGAGCTAAAGGCCCAAACGCGATAATTTAACTGGTGAAGGCTACCCGACTTTAAAGCCTGAACCAAAAGCCCTAATTTTTAGCCGAAATTACTCTTTAACCTGCGTAATTGATACTACTGAAATTCCGTCGTCAAGATTTACTAATCTCACTCCGAGGGTGTCGCGGCTGGTTTCACGGATTTCAGAACACGCAGTTCTAATTACAACTCCGCCTGATGTAATCGCAAGAATTTCATCACTTGCTTCAACAATCATTGCGCCAACTAAAACACCACGAGAATCTTCATCGATCTTCGCTGCTTTAACTCCGAGGCCACCGCGTCCTTGTGGTCGATATTCGTCTAGTGGTGTTCGTTTTGCATAGCCACCATCTGTTGCAGTTAAAACAAACTTTGGTGAAGAGATATCAGTGATTGCTGCCATTGTTAAAAGTTGATCTTTGCCACGGAACTTCATTCCAATAACTCCACTGGTTGAACGTCCCATTGAGCGAATAGATTCTTCATTTGCGCCGAAGCGAAGTGACATTCCATTTTTAGATACGAGAATAATTTCATCTTTCTCGCTAACTAATGCCGCTGAAACTAATTCATCATTTTCTTTAAGATTTATCGCAATCAATCCACCAGCACGAGGTGAGTCGTACTCAACCAATGGCGATTTCTTAACAATGCCGCCGCGAGTTGCGATAGCCAAGAATGGGTGGGAGTTGTAATCAGAAATTGCAATTACTTGAGCAATAGTTTCATCTGGTTTAAATGCCAAGAGATTTGCTACGTGTTGTCCTCTTGCATCTCGGCCAGCATCTGGAAGTTCGTGAACCTTTGCGCGATAAATACGGCCTTTGTTTGTGAAGAATAAAAGCCAATCATGAGTTGAGGCAACAAAGAAGTGCTCGACAAGATCATCTTGCTTTAACGCAGCTCCTTTAACGCCTTTACCGCCGCGACGCTGTGATCGATATAAATCAGCTTTAGTGCGCTTGGAGTATCCAGTTTTTGTAATAGTTACAACAACACTTTGATCTGGAATCAAATCTTCAACTGATAAATCGGTGTCCCCAGCGATGATTTGGGTGCGCCGTTCGTTGCCGTATTTCGCTGTTAATTCTTGTAGTTCGGTTTTAATTATTTCGCGCTGCTTCACTTCGGAGGCAAGAATGCTATTTAATTCAATAATTTCTGCCATTAAGCCTTCGTACTCATCGTTGATCTTCTGTCGTTCAAGTGCGGCAATTCGTCGTAATTGCATATCCAAAATTGCATTTGCTTGGATCTCATCTACTTCCAGAAGCTTCATCAATCCGGTGCGGGCTTCTTCTGGGGTACGTGATGCGCGAATTAATGCGATAACTGCGTCTAGTGCGTCTAGTGCTTTTAGATAGCCGCGAAGTATGTGTGCGCGTTTTTCGCGTTCATGCAATCTGTATTTGGTTCTACGAACAATAACTTCGACTTGGTGTTCGATGTAGTAACGGATGAATTCATCGATGCGAAGTGTTCGAGGAACTCCATCTACTAACGCAAGCATATTTGCGCCGAATGAATCTTGTAATTGGGTGTGCTTGTAAAGGTTATTTAAAATTACTTTAGGAATTGCATCATTTCTTAGAACAATTACTAGCCTCTGACCTAACCGCTCGTTGCCTTCATCTCGAACATCTGCGATGCCCTTGATGCGGCCATCTTTAACGAGTTCAGCAATTTTAAGAGCTAAGTTATCTGGGTTAACTTGGTATGGCAGTTCAGTTACTACTAAACAAGTTCGCTTATTTATTTCTTCAACTTCAACAACAGCGCGCATGATGATTGATCCGCGGCCGGTTCGGTAGGCATCTTCAATTCCTTGGCGTCCAACAATTAGCGCCTTGGTTGGGAAATCTGGCCCTTTAACAATAGTAAGAAGTTTCTCTAATAAATCCTTAGGGTCAGCATCTGGATTTTCAAGAGACCAAACAACACCTTCGACAACTTCATTTAAATTATGTGGTGGAATATTTGTTGCCATACCAACAGCGATACCAGCGCTGCCGTTAACAAGAAGATTTGGGAAACGACTTGGAAGAACAGTTGGTTCTTGAGATCTGCCGTCGTAGTTTGGAATGAAGTTAACTGTGTCTTCATCAATATCTCGCATCATCTCCATAGCGAGAGGTGCAAGCCTGGCTTCGGTGTAACGCATTGCTGCGGCTGGATCGTTTCCTGGTGAACCGAAGTTTCCGTTTCCATCAATTAATGGATAACGAAGTGACCAAAATTGTGCAAGGCGAACAACTGCATCGTAAATAGCTGTGTCGCCGTGTGGATGATAATTACCCATGACATCGCCGACGATGCGTGAAGATTTGTAATAACCCTTATCTGGTCGATAACCAGCGTAGTACATTGCATATAAAACTCTGCGGTGTACTGGCTTTAATCCATCTCTAATATCTGGCAAA
>CAXNFK010000110.1:0-4214 GCA_964201775.1 Candidatus Nanopelagicaceae bacterium | reverse complement strand
GTTAAATCTGCCTCAGAACCAATCTTTAAGTTGGGATTTGGGAGACGGTGGCAACTTAACTAATTTTGTAGTGCGGATGCCAGACCAGTTAGCAACGCTAGAAGTTATAAACGCAACAGGCCCATTAGCAATCGCATCTGCAACACTGGCTGGTGCGGCTCCACAAACAAAGTTTGAAAATAGCCACCAACTTGAAGCACTGGATGTTGGCGAGCTATCGGCTGGCCCACTTTCAACAGTGGTATCGCTGACGGGCGAGAATTTGGCCGTTACCCGTGTTGGGGCGGTCACACTAGAAGCCTTAAGGAAAGTCGCTCCGACAATTGAACTTGCTAACCAATAAGATTCGCTCATGACCGAAAAGAATAGTGAGGCCTTTTACGGCCCAGATTTCAGCGCCCTGCAAGCGCAAGATCCAGATATTGCTGCAGTAATTCTTAGTGAATTAGTTCGGCAACAGAAAAACCTGCAATTGATTGCGAGTGAAAACTTTACTTCGCCTGCAGTTCTGGCCGCTATGGGATCAACACTTTCTAATAAATATGCCGAAGGTTATCCTGGCAAGCGCTACTACGGTGGCTGCGAAGAAGTAGATAAAGTTGAAATTATTGGAATCGAACGCGCTAAATCTTTATTCGGTGCAGAGCATGCAAATCTACAACCACATTCTGGTGCTAGCGCGAACGTAGCGGTCTATCAAGCATTTACCAAGCCAGGGGATAGCGTGCTGGCAATGTCACTTCCGCATGGTGGTCACTTAACCCATGGCTCAAAAGTTAACTTCTCTGGAAAATGGTTCAACATTTTTTCTTACGGCGTGCGTCAAGAAGATGAACTAATTGACTACGACGAATTACGAGATAACGCAATCACAAATAAACCAAAGATGATTTGTGTCGGTGCGACTGCATATCCAAGCCTGATTGATTTTGAAACAGTACGTAAAATTTGTGATGAAGTAGGCGCAATCATGTGGGTTGATGCCGCGCACTTCATTGGTCTAGTTGCCGGAAAGGCAATCCCATCTCCAGTTCCTTACGCAGATGTAGTTTCATTCACAACTCATAAAGTTTTGCGTGGTCCTCGTGGCGGAATGATTCTTTCAAAAGCAGAGCATGCAGCTGCAATTGATAAGGCAGTTTTCCCAGGCATGCAAGGTGGCCCAATCATGAGCGCAGTAGCAGGTAAGGCAATTGCCCTAAAAGAGTGTGCGACTACCGAATATCAAACTTATGCAAAGAATGTAATCGTGAATGCAAAAGCACTTGCAGCGGATCTTGAAAAAGAGGGCATGCGCGCTGTTTCTGGTGGAACCCAAACTCACCTCGCACTAATTGATATTAGATCTACTGGTGTAAACGGCAAGGTTGCAGATGAACGATGTGGCGCATCTGGAATAGTTTTGAATAAGAATTCAATTCCTTACGATCCAGAAACTCCAGCCGTTACAAGTGGTATCCGCGTTGGAACTGCCGCAACCACAACGCAAGGCATGGGAACTGCAGAAATGACACAAATTGCATCATTTATCGCTCGTGCGATTAAAGATGGTGGCGATGAGAACAAAGCAAAAGCAATTCGAAGCGAAGTAAATGCTTTGACTGCAAAATTCCCAATCTACGCCAGATAGTAGATAACGACAGTGCGCGAATTTCTTCTAACTATCGCTTTCGCGGCTGCGCTGTGCTATCTAATTACGCCATTTGTTAAAACTTTAGCGATGAAAGCAGGAGCATTTATAAACCTGCGTTCTCGCGATACCCACACTGTTGTTACCCCGCGTTGGGGTGGCATAGGCATGTGGATCTCAATGTCCATCACTTTCTTAGTAGTTAGTCATTTGCCACTAGTTTCAAAATCTTTTGGTCGCGAAGCAACCGGAATATTTCTAGCCGGAACTTTCATCATGATTCTTGGTGCCCTAGATGATTTGTATGACTTAGATTCGATTACAAAATTCGCCGGCCAAGCTGTTGCAGGAGGCATCCTTTTATTGCATGGGGTTCAGATTCTCTGGCTTCCAATAAATGGAATTTATATTCTGCCGCCAAGCATTGGACAGCTCTTAACTATTTTATTTGTAATGGTAGTTATAAATGCCATTAACTTCGTCGATGGGTTGGATGGCTTAGCTACTGGAATAGTTGCGATTTGCGCCATGGCTTTCTTCGGCTTCTCCTATTTATTAGCAGTTGTGAATGGCCTAAATCGTGCCGGTGCACCTTCGCTGATTACGGCAATAATTATCGGAGTTTGTATCGGATTCCTGCCTCACAACTATCACCCAGCTCGGATTTTCATGGGCGATTCTGGGGCAATGTTTCTAGGCTTGTTGTTATCTGCCGCGGCAATAACTTTGACCGGACAGATAGATCTAAACGCCATCACTAACCAGAGTTCAAACAAAGTATTACTCCCACTACTGCTTCCATTTAGTGTTCTTGCAATTCCACTAATCGATCTGAGCATGGCAATTGTTCGACGGCTTCGTGCTGGGCGTTCGCCATTTGCTGCTGATAAAGAACATTTACATCACAAGCTCTTATCTATGGGAAATTCACATCGCCGAACTTCTGCAATTCTTTACTCATGGACTGCAATGTTTGCCTTTCCTACGGCAATCGCAGCATTCGCTCCAATTTGGGTAGCGTTAAGTGTTGGTCTTGCAATATTTATCTTCTCCTTCGCATTAATCAGAAAGAGTTTGGTACCGCAAAATGTCTGAAGAAACGGAAGAAAATAGCGAAGTAAGTCTTTGGCGGGGAGCACTTGTGCCCGCGGTCATAACGGCGACTGTTGCGATTGTTGCCGGAGTTCTCATCAGAGGGACCTCTGGATTGTGGGGAGCGCTTCTAGCAAGTGCCACGGTGATTCTTTATTTTTCGGTTCACTTATTAATCTCAAGAATTTCTAAGGATTTGGATCCAATGGCAACGATGGCTCTTGCGATGTTCTCTTACTTTGCAAAAGTTATTTTGATGGGTGCCCTGCTCCTGGTTGTCACAAAAACAACCTCACCAGAAACTGTTGACCGTCCGACTTTCGCCATTGCAGCGCTATCGATCACAGCGGCCTGGTTGGCTGGCGAAATCAGGGCATTCGTGAAGTTGCGCTTTCAACTCCCTTTGCCGCAAACTAAGGGCTCACATCAGGGTTCGGCAACTGATTTAAAGTCTGGAGAATAATTATGGGTAGAGGCAACGAAGAGGGCGCAATGTGGTCAATTTTCGGTTATCTGCTATCTGGACTCATTATCTGGGGCGGTATCGGTTGGGCTTTGGACAACTGGCTAGACAAGAATTTCTTCCTATTAGGGGGACTCCTTCTAGGAGCTGGCTCATCGCTCTACCTAACTTGGCTCCGCTTCGGGCGTAATTAAGCGCTTTCGGTTTTGGTTTTGGGCGGACTCCTAATAGTGTTGCGCCGTATTCACGTGGCTTCCCAAAAGTTAACTATTTACAGGAGTGTTTGTGCGTAAGTTCGCGTTTGCCGAGAGTGGTGAAGGATTCGTCCCACCTAGCACCGCCGACTTCAATCTCCCACCAATTTTTGGAGATAACGAATTCACAACCAAACCAATTGCATTAGTTTTATTATCAGTAGTTCTGATCTCAGTATTTTTCATAATTGCATCTCGTAAAGCTGCAGTAGTCCCTAGCAAATTACAGTTTGCTGGCGAATCGGTTTACGCCTTCGTTCGAAATGGAATTGGCCAAGAAATCATCGGCCACGAATTCATGCGCTTCGTTCCATTTTTATTCTCACTCTTTACTTTCATCATTACAAATAACGTCTTTGGAATTATTCCACTTCTTCAATTCCCTTCGATGTCTCACGTTGCTTTTCCATATGTTTTGGCTCTCATATCTTTTGGGGTCTTCCACTATGTCGGAATCAAGAAACACGGTCTTGGAAAATATCTAAAGGGCATTGCATTTATGCCAGGTGTTCCAAAATTTGTTTATATTCTTCTCACACCTATTGAAATTGCAACCTTCTTCTTGGTTCGCCCATTAACGCTTTCGCTCCGTCTCTTTGCAAATATGTTCGCTGGTCACTTACTTCTTCTTGTTTTCATCTTAGGTGGCGAACATATGCTCAGCGGTGCGATCGGAGTTAAGTTAATTGCACCATTCGCATTCGCTTTCGGAATCGGAATGACTTTCTTCGAATTTATGGTCCAATGCCTGCAGGCATACATCTTCACCCTACTT
>CAXNFK010000109.1:0-4229 GCA_964201775.1 Candidatus Nanopelagicaceae bacterium | reverse complement strand
TTACTTTATGTCTCTCAACATCCATGCGCACTGGCCCAGCTTCAAGAATTCCATCTACTACTGAATCTTCATCGCCTTGACGACGAAGAACTGCGCGGACTCGTGCAATTAATTCGCGAGATGAATATGGCTTTGTTACATAATCATCGGCGCCAAGTTCCAGGCCAACGACCTTATCTACTTCTGCATCTTTTGCGGTCAACATAATTATTGGCACATTAGAACGAGTGCGAAGTTGGCGACAAACTTCAGTTCCGGATAATCCTGGAAGCATTAGATCCAAAAGAACTAAATCTGCGCCATGACGATCGAATTGTTCGATTGCAGCTGGCCCGGTGTCGGCGACAACTACCTCGAAGCCCTCTTTGCCAAGCAAGTATGCAAGTGCGTCAGAGAATGAAGCTTCATCTTCAACTACAAGGATCTTTGTCATTTAATTGCCTCCACGGCAGGATTTGAGAGATTTTTCAGGTCATTTGCAAGCGGTAGCCGAATCGTGAAAGTACTTCCGGCACCTTCAACGCTCCATACGGAAATATCGCCACCGTGATTGGTGACAACATGTTTAACTATTGAAAGCCCAAGGCCAGTGCCACCAGTAATGCGAGAACGCGCAGCATCTACTCGATAGAACCGTTCAAAAATTCGTTCTAAATCTTTCTCTGGAATTCCAATCCCTTGATCCGAAACAGAAATTTCGCAGATGCCATCAGCTTCGGTTACAGCTATCGCAACTCTTGTTGCTTCTGGACTGTAGTTTATTGCATTCTCAATAAGATTATGAATTGCCATTGTAATTTGATCGCGATCGCCATTAACTATTGCAGAATTATCATTGTTATAAACAATCTCAACTTTACGTGCCTCAGCATTCAATCTTGATTGATCGATTGCCTCTTTAATTGTTTCACTGATTGAAAAGAGCTGTGCGCGCTTAAGTGGGTCATCATCTTGAAGTCGAGATAAGTTAATAATTTCTTGAACTAATTCCGAAAGTCTTGATGCTTCAGATTGCATACGATTTGCAAATCTAGTAATCGCTTCAGGATCATCGCTTGCTCCGAGAACAGCTTCACTAAGAATCAAAAGTGCGCCAATTGGAGTTTTCAACTCGTGTGAAATATTTGCCACAAAATCTCGACGGATTGCATCTAGCCTTCGCATCTCACTATCATCAAATATTAAGATAACAATCAGACCGTCATCACCGAGGATAGAAACTCGGACGAGTAAATCGTGAGTTCCTGCGCCGATTGGCCCACGTGGTAATTCCATTGTTACTTCTTGGGTTTTGCCAGATCTGCGGGTAGCGCGAACTAAGCGCAGCATAAATTCATTATTCAAATATTGATCGCGAATTATATTTAGAGTGGAAACACCATCAGAATGTTCAAGCACGACATCGCCATTGCCTAAAACAATGTTCTCGGCATCAAATAATTTAAGTAAATCGCGGAGGGATTGCGGCAAAAGTCCTGAACTATTTACTTGCTCGCCACCATCACTTCGCTTGGCGTTCTTTTTATTGTTGTTTCCAAAGATCCAGGACATGTTCTAATCGTAGAAGAGTTGGTCAATTCACCCATACCAAACCCCCCATTTAAGGGCTGGTAATCCCGATTCTTAACCTTTAGTTCAAGGCGCGTTCATATTCATACCTCTTGAGGAACCCGACCCCCAGTATTCTTAGCCAATGCGCAACGCCTTTCACGATGAGCTCGATGGCATCGGACTAACCCTGTTACAAATGACTGGACTAGTGAAGGTTGCTATGAATGATGCGACATCTGCGCTGCTAACAGTTGATTTGAATAGCGCTGAAAAAGTTATTGCAGCTGATGATGTTATTGACGAGATTCAACATGAACTCGATGCTCGCACAATTAATTTAATGGCGCGTCAACAACCAGTTGCTTCTGACCTTAGAACTTTAGTTACCTCACTTCGCATGAGCGCCGATTTAGAACGTATGGGAGATCTTGCCCATCACGTTGCAAAGCAAGCCCGGATGCGTTATCCAAATAGTGCGGTTCCAGCAGAGTTGGTTCCAACCATTACAGCTATGGGTTTGGTCGCAGATAAAATCATCGACAAGCTCTCTTCGGTAATGGAACATCGCGACACGGTGCGCGCCCTTGAAATTGAAACTGATGATGATGAGATGGATAAGTTGCATCGTGATCTAATCGGTATTTTGCTTGATGATGGCTGGCCACACGGAATTGAAACTGCAATCGATATGACTCTTCTAGGTCGTTATTACGAGCGCTTTGCAGATCATGCCGTATCTATTTCTCGTCGTGTTTATTTCTTAGTTACTGGCGAATACTCAACAAATTAAGTTTTACTTCTTGCCTTGATTAGCAACTGCTTCGATTGCAGATTTCGCTGCCTCTGGATCTAAGTACTCGCCGCCTTTTTTAATTGGCTCGAAGTTATCATCGAACTCATAAAGAAGTGGGATTCCGGTTGGGATATTTACTCCAGCAATATCGGTATCAGAAATACCATCGAAATGTTTGACCATCGCACGGATTGAATTTCCATGCGCGGTTACCAAAACTGTTTTACCAGCGCTTAAATCTGCGGTTAGTTCGCCATCTAAATACGGAACCATGCGATTAACAACATCTTTTAGGCATTCTGTTTTCGGCAAATTAGAACCCAAGTCGGCATAACGCGCATCGCCAAATTGTGAATACTTATCGTTGTCATCAATCGTTGGTGGTGGGACATCAAATGATCGGCGCCACAACTTAAATTGTTCTTCGCCATATTGCGCCAAAGTTTCTTTCTTATCTTTACCTTGAAGGGCGCCATAGTGACGTTCGTTCAAACGCCAAGTGCGATTTACTGGAATCCAATGGCGATCGGCTTCATCTAAAGCTAATTGTGAAGTGTGTATCGCGCGACGCAGAAGTGAAGTGTGAACAATTTCTGGCAGCAAGCCGCGCTCTTTAAGTAATTGACCGCCTCGTTTTGCTTCGCCAATTCCTTTTTCAGATAAGCGAACATCAACCCAACCAGTAAATAAATTGAGGGCATTCCATTCGCTCTCGCCGTGGCGTAGCAAAATCAATTTCTTTGTCATGGCTAAATTCTATTTCCCATTAGATTAAATGTTCAAATGCTTTTAGATTTGAAAGTGATTCACCGCGTGAAACTCGCCAAGCCCATTCGCGGCGGATAGATGAAGCAAAACCAAGTTCCAGCAACGGATTGAAAGAGGAATCGGAGTACTGCAGAACCGCACCAAGAATGCGATCTATTTCAACATCGGTAACTGCTGGCAATGGCAGGCGGCCAACAAGGAAAACATCGCCAAGTTCATTTATCGCAAAAGTTACGGCATACATCGAAGCGTTCTTCGTTAGAAGCCATTCGTGAACTTTGTCGGCGTTCTCATCTGGCTTGCGAATAACAAAGGCATTAATGCTTAAGGAATTATCGCCAACGATTAGTGCGCAATGTGTTTGTAGTTTTTTCTCACCTGGCAAGGTAACTAAGAAGGTATTTGGGCTACTTTTTTCGAAATCTAAATCGTGAGATTCAAGAAACTCTTCAATAATTATGCGTGGGTCAATCATCTTTATTGGGCAACCCATAATGGATTTGATTTTGGCTTTGATAAGACCCAGTCATAAACATCAAGAGTCTGGCGCGCAGTTGTCTCCCAACCGAATTTCTTTGCGTGATCAAGTGCGCCCATTGATAAAAGCACTCGGCGTTGTGGTTCGGTAATCAAACGTGAAATAACTGATGCCCAGGCTTTTGGGTCATGACCATCAACCAGCGTTCCAGAAATTCCATCCGATACTGCAGTGCGAAGTCCGCCGACCGCACTAGCAACAACTGGTGTTCCACATGCTTGGGCTTCTAGTGCTACAAGTCCAAAACTTTCAGAGTATGAAGGAACACAAACTAAATCTGATGCACGATACCAATCAGCAAGCTCGCTTCTAGATACTGGTTCTTTAAAGTGAATTAAATCTGCAATACCTAAAAACGTTGCGAGTTTTGCTAAGCGATCTGGCTCGTTGATTCCAGTTCCAGATGCACCACCCATAATTACTAGTGCTAGCTTTGAACGTAAATGTGGCGCATGTGAAACTAGTTCTGCAACTGCGCGAACTAAAACTTCTGGCCCCTTATGTGGCTGAATTCGACCAACAAACAAGAGCATGATTGCATCCGGGGCAATATCCAAAATATTTCGCGCACTAGATTTT
>CAXNFK010000108.1:0-4240 GCA_964201775.1 Candidatus Nanopelagicaceae bacterium | reverse complement strand
CTGCGAATTCTGGCTTAGGGCCAGTGAAAGGATGATGAACTGCAGTCCAACCACTATTCGCATCGCTGCTATCAATTTGTTCGAACATTGGAGCATCGACAATCCATAAGAAGTTCCAAGCTTTCTCATCAATCAAATTGCAACGTTTTCCGAGTTCCAGACGGACCGCACCTAGAAGATTTAGTGAAGAAATTCGATCGCCGGCTGCAAAAAAAATTGCATCCCCGCTCTTCGCGCCGACATGTGAAACTATTCCGGCGCTCTCTTTCTCGGAGAGATTCTTAGCGACCGGGCCACCTAAAGTGCCATCGGCTGCAACCAAAATGTATGCAAGTCCTTTTGCGCCACGCGCTTTGGCCCAATCCTGCCAAGCATCAAGTTCACGCCTTGGTGAATCCGCACCGCCAGGCATAACAACTGCGCCCACATAAGGTGATTGGAATACTCGGAACGTTGTATCGGCAAAAAAATCTGTGCAATCAGTCAATTCGTTTTCAAAGCGCAAATCTGGTTTATCAGAACCATAACGACGCATCGCTTCCCAATAAGTCATGCGTGGAATTGGAAGCGGAATATCATATTCAACAACCTTCTTAAAAACTCTTGCCAATATCTTCTCTGCTACTTTCAAAATATCTTCTTGATCTACAAAAGACATTTCGATATCTAGTTGGGTGAACTCTGGTTGACGATCTGCTCTGAAATCTTCATCACGGAAACAGCGTGCAATTTGATAGTAGCGCTCCATTCCAGCAACCATCAAAAGTTGCTTGAACAACTGTGGTGATTGTGGCAAGGCATACCAACTACCTGGCTGTAGACGAACTGGAACCAAGAAATCGCGGGCACCTTCAGGAGTAGATCTTGTTAAATAAGGAGTTTCAATTTCCAGGAAATCTTCATCATCCATAACAGTGCGAATAACAGAAGTTACCTTTGAACGAAGACGTAGATTTTTTGCAGGTCCTTCACGACGTAGATCTAAATAGCGATACTTCAATCGAACTTCTTCGCTAATTGTGCTGAGGTCGCCGCTGTCGACAGGGAACGGCAGGGCTGCTGCCTCGCTCAAAACTTCCAGAGTTTCGCAGACTACTTCGATCTCGCCAGTTGCAATATTTGCATTTTCATTGCCTGCAGGACGAACCCGAACTGTGCCACTTATCAGTACGCACCATTCGGCGCGAAGTGAACCAGCAAGTGACTCATCATTTATAACAACTTGCGCAGCGCCAGAAGAATCTCGCAAATCGATAAACGCAACACCGCCATGATCGCGGCGGCGGGCAACCCAGCCAGCAAGTGTTACTTTGGAACCAACATCGCTCTTACGCAATGAACCAGCTGTATGCGTTCTAATCATCTTTAATGGGCTCCGATATTTTCTTAGTTAGCTTGAAATTCTGCGCTTAAGGTCGAGATTCTAACTTCTTTTGACTCCCCAGTATTCATATCTTTTAGTGCAACAGTTCCGGACTTTATTTCATCGCTACCAATAACCGCGCTGAATTTGGCACCGCTCTTATCTGCCGACTTCATTGCGCCTTTCAATGCGCGATCACCATAAGCCATATCACAAGCAACCCCAGCATTACGTAGGTCATTGAGCAGATTTGAGACAAAGGCTTTCTCTGCAGAACTGAGTGCAATTACAAAGAGATCTAATTCGGATTTATTCGTTGTCGAATCAAAGAGCCCTTCAGCCTCGCATGCAAGGAGAACTCGATCTACTCCTAGTCCAAAACCAATTCCAGATAAATCGCTGCCACCAAGTTCAGCCATCAAGCCGTCATAGCGACCGCCGCCACCAATTCCAGATTGCGCACCTAATTTATCGCTGACAAATTCAAATGTTGTTCCGGTGTAGTAATCAAGACCACGTACCATCCGAGGATTAATCGTGAACGCTATGTTTGCAGCAGTTAATAGTTCTTGCACTCGGGCAAAACTTTCGGCGCTCTCGGTCGATAAATAATCTAACAAGAGCGGCGCCCCAGACATTGCCTCTTGAATCTCTGGCCGCTTGTCATCAAATAACCGAAGTGGATTTAAGGCAGCACGAGCAATTGTTGCTTCATCCAATTTTAAGTTCGCAATATAGGCCACTAGATCTTTGCGATGACTTGCCCGACTCTTGGCATCCCCAAGTGAAGTTATTTCAAGGCGATAAGACTTGAGCCCCAATTTCTTGAACGCTCTATCCGCAACGGCAATAACTTCAAAATCAATTTCAGGATCATTCAACCCAATTGCTTCGATACCAACTTGATAAAACTGGCGATATCGTCCGGCCTGTGGGCGCTCTGCGCGGAAAAATGCTCCGGAATACCAAACCTTTACCGGCAAAGTTAATTTATCTAATTTGTTTTCAATAACACTTCGCATAACTCCAGCAGTTCCTTCAGGACGAAGCGTTAATGATCTTCCGCCGCGGTCTTCAAAGGTGTACATCTCTTTCGAAACAACATCCGTTGATTCGCCAACGCCACGTTTAAAGAGTTCGGTATCTTCGAAAACCGGAAGTTCCATCAATTGGTAGCCAGATTTTCTTGCAGATTCAATCAAAGTTTCGCGAACAAATTCAAAATACTGGGATCGAGGCGGGAAGTATTCACTCACGCCTTTAGGGGCCTGTAGCTCGCGCATCACTCTCCCCGTTCTGGTTTCGATTGCAGAAAATCGTTCTGCAAATATGGATTCATCATCCGCTCCCGACCAATTGTAGTTTGTGCACCGTGTCCGGGAAGGACTATTAATTCATCATTTAAGGGCAATATCTTTGAAATTAAGGAATTTCGCATTGCGCTAGGCGAGCCAGTGGGTAAATCAGTTCGACCAATTGCCCCAGCGAACAACACATCTCCTGAAATCAAGAACTCTTCATTCACGGTAAACATAGCTGATCCAGCAGTATGTCCTGGGGCATGATTTACAACAATGTCGAAACCAGCGAGTTGAAAACTTTCACCATCAATAACTTCACGGACTACTTCTGGTTCTTCAAATTTTGTAACACCAAGGGAAGCCATGATTTGTTGACTTTCACCACCTGGAGTTAAAGCTCGAAATGGATCCGCCAATAATTTGCGATCAGCGGTATGTATTAGCGTTGGAACTCGGTATTCGTTTGCAAAAGCTCGAACTGAAAAAGTGTGATCCAAATGGCCATGAGTAACAAGTGTTGCAATTGGTTTTAAATTATGTTTGTTAATGACTGTTTTTATGGCCGACAGTAAATTCGGATTAGCCATCCCTGGGTCGACGATGAAACATTCTGAATTCTTGGTCGGCGCAAAAATCCAACAGTTCGTCGCAAAATATGGAGCGGCTATAACCTCAAGAATCAAAGTCTCACCCCCTGCGTCCGCGCCTGCACGCTCGAAATTCGAACTAGATAGCTTTCACGACTTTTGCCACAGCTATGGTTAAGGGTATCTTTAGCCAGCACGCATATCTAATCCAGCAAGTCATAACGAAGGTTTGCAACCCCGCAAACCAAACGCGCAACGAGAGCGAGTATTACCATGATGGATGTAAACCCAACCGAAGTAGCCCAAGCCGTAACATCTGGCGATTCAAATCTAAGCGCTGCTTCTGCATTAATCGGAGATCCTTCAAAATTCGGTCGCGTTGATCAAGATGGCACTGTCTATGTGCAAACCCCCGCCGGTGAAAAAGCAGTAGGTTCATATCCCGGAAAGAGCCCAGAAGAAGCGCTCGCATATTTTGTTCGTAAGTTCGAAGCTGTTGCATCGGAAGTTGCACTACTTGCAGCCCGTATTAAGAGCGGTGCGATGGTTCCATCAGATGCTGCAGAAGCAGTTGTTAAATTACGCGATACCGTTGCAAACCTAAATGGAGTTGGAGATTTAGCAACCCTCGCTGCATCTGTCGAGCAAATCCCAAATTTGATTGAAGATCATCGTGCTGCTTATCAAGAGCGCAAAGATATCGAATCCGCAGTTCGCGAAGCTAAGCGCGCAACATCTTTAATCGTTAAAGAAAAGCTTGTTGCAGAGGCAGAATCCCTCGCACTTTCCGAGAGTTGGAAAACAACTAGCGAACGTCTCAAGGTTCTACTTGACGAATGGAAGGCTGCACCCCGTCTCGATAAGACAACCGACACTGAACTTTGGAAGCGTTTCTCATCATCACGAAATAAGTTTGATAAGCGTCGACGTACTCACTTCGCTGCACTGGAATCTGTTCAGCACGAAGTTGCAGCCAAGAAGGAAGAAAT
>CAXNFK010000107.1:0-4324 GCA_964201775.1 Candidatus Nanopelagicaceae bacterium | reverse complement strand
CATTAGGCGCAGCAAAGAAAGCTGGCAACGCACAATTTTCTGGAGTTCTTGAATATGCAGACCAAGTTCCAAAATCTGGTCTTTATTTTATGGACACACCTGGTCATGACACCGAACAGCTAACTGGCTTTGCAGCGGCTGGAATAAATATTGTTGTGTTTACAACAGGACGCGGCACTCCAACTGGTTCAGCAATTATGCCAACGATAAAAGTTGCAACGAATACCACCATGGCAACTGCAATTCCCGATTTAATTGATCTAAATGCGGGAACTATTGCCGAGGGCGTCAAGACACTTTCCGAAGTTGGTGGCGAGCTATTTGATTTGATCTTGGCGGTAGCAAATGGCCAAATTACCAAAGCGGAGCGCGGGCTTCATCACGAGTTCTCACTATCCCGCATGTACAACACCGTAATCAAATAAATAACTCTTTCCATCTATTGCAATTAGTAGTTAATAGGGCAAGCATGAAGGCAACTCTTACTTAGGAGGTTGCCATGCAAGTTTTAAGTTTACTTTCTGGAAAGCAAGTGCAAACTATTACCCCAGATGCAACAATTAAAGAGCTTAGTCAATCTCTAACTGAATTAAAGATTGGTGCACTTGTAGTTTCGTCCGATGGAAGAAATATTCTTGGCATTGTTTCAGAGCGCGATATTGTTCAAGCCCTGCCATCGCATATGCATGAAATCGAAAAGATTCATGTTCGTGACATTATGACTGTGACTGTTATGACTTGTAAGAAAGATTCAACTATTGCTCAATTGATGGCACTGATGACGGAGAAGCGAATTCGCCATGTTCCTGTTGTTGATGATTCTGGTGCCCTAATTTCAATAATTTCAATTGGTGACGTTGTTAAATCCTATGTATCTGAAATAGATGAAGAACGTAACGCCTTACTTGATTATGTTAAGTCTGCTGGCTAGCGCCGGATCAATCTGCCAATCACTTAACATCTTTTTGTAAGTTTCGAGTTCTTTCGGATCAGCCTTGGCGCTAGTAAGAACAGCGCGAATCATGATATTTCTTGGAGTATGTTCGCCGCCAATAAATTCAATTACTTCGCTTCGATAACCAACCAATTTTAGAATCTGAGCCCGAAGCGCATCTGTCATCAGATCTCCCAAGCGTTCTTTCATCAATCCATGTTTAGTAAGAAGATTCCAAGGTTCTGGAACTTGGCTCATCTGAGTTTGTAAATCGTGCTGGCAACATGGTGCGATTAGTAACAACTTAGCGGCGGCGTTCACTGCCCAAGCGATTGCATCATCAGTAGCTGTGTCGCAAGCATGAAGGGCAATTGCGACATCGCAAGTTTGCAGAGATGTTTGTTCAATTGCTTCTGCTTTAAATTCAATAGTTTTTTCAATCTTAAGTTTCTTTGCTATTTCATTGTTGCGCTTCAGAGACTCTGGTTTTATGTCAATGCCTATTACATGAACTGGCATACCTATGCTTTTTAAGTATTGATGAACCGCGAAAGTTAAATAAGCATTTCCACAACCAAGATCTGCAATCACTAAGGGCTTTTTGACGGTTGGCCTGGCAATCTGTTTGGCTTCGATTGCTGAATTGAGTGTTGGAACTAGCAACCGTAGAAACTCTTCGACTTGAAGATATTTATCGGCCTTCGTTGGCTTTACTCGGCCTTGGGCATCTGAAATCCCAACTTCAATCAAGAATGGGTCGGAGGCATCGAGCAATCTACTTTTCTTACGGTCATGTTCAAGGTTCTGTTCGCGTGCGCCCTTCTCTTCATGAACTTGGGCATCGCCCTTCTTTGTAATACGAATCGTAAGTGCGCCTTCTGTGTGCTCTACCAAAATATTGGCATAACCCATTTCGAGATAAGCATTTGCATCGAAACTATTAGCTTCAATATTTTTCGTGGTTGTAATTCGGCCATCGTTCTGCGCAACTTGAAGCGTGATTGCACCTTTTATTAAGACTGGTCGAATATCTATTCGCTCGAACGGAACTGTCATATTTCTGCGACGGCCGGATAAAACTATGCGCACTAGTTTCGAGGGATCTGCAATTATTTGACGGGCACTTTTTAACGCTACTTCTAATTCAGTCGCCATTTATAAATTACTCATGATTCGAGATGCAGCATCCGCTATTTGAGCATCAGTAGCTGTCATAGCGATGCGAATGTGCTTTGCTCCGGCTTGGCCGTAGAAAATTCCTGGAGTAGCAAGGATTCCGATCTCTGCTAACCAGGAAACTGAATCCCATGAATCTTCGCCACGTGTACACCAGATATATAGACCTGCATTAGAGAAATCAATCTTAAACCCGGCTGCTAGAAGCGCTGCGCTCAATACTTCACGACGAGCCGCATATCGTTTTGCTTGTTCGGCAACATGCACTTCATCACCAAGTGCTGCTGTCATAGCTTTTTGGATTGGCAGCGGAACCATCATCCCTGCATGTTTTCTAACTTCACGTATTTCAGCAATTACATCCGGATCGCCAACAATTAATCCAGCGCGATAACCTGCCAAATTAGAACGCTTAGACATTGAATGCACTGCTAATAAATTCTTGTTGTTTCCATCCGCTAACTTAAGAATTGAGATCGGGCGAGGGCCGGTGTCAGGAAAACTTAAATAACATTCATCGCTTACAACTAACGAAGAATTTGATCGGGCATATGCAATTACTGCCTCTAATTCCGATTCACTATGCACGCGACCTGTTGGGTTCGATGGTGAATTTATCCAAGCGATATCGCTCTTCGGCCAAGTCGTAGCATCAATTTCGACTGCAATACTTTCGGAATTGTGAATCATGGAACCAACTAAATATGTTGGATATGCAACCTTGGGATGCAAAACTGTTTTCGCGCGAAGAATTGAAGGCAGCCAAGCAACTAACTCTTTCGAACCAATTGTTGGTAGAACATCAAATTCTCCGGTTGCACCAAGAATCTTTGTCGCCCAATTGCGCATTGCGCTTCGAAGTTCTGCCGTTCCAATTGTTACTGGATAACTTGGCGAGTTTGCCGCATCTTTTAACTCTTGCTGAATAAATGCAGGAGTTGCATCAACAGGTGTTCCCTGCGATAAATCAATTATTCCCCCAGTGTGTTCCCTAGCGCGTGCACCAAATGGTGCCAACGCATCCCAAGGAAAATCTGGAAGCTTCAGAGTTCTTACTACTCAGCTTTAGGTGGAAGCGCTTTTACTAGTGTGTGATCAGTTCCGGATGCACCAACTTTTGCAGCGCCGCCAGGTGAACCAATCTCTACAAAAAATTCGCTATTCGCTTTTCCAAATTCTTTCCACTGTGAAGGAATGTCATCTTCGTAATAGATGGCCTCGACTGGACAAACAGGTTCGCAGGCACCGCAATCGACGCATTCATCGGGTTGGATATAAAGCATCCGGCCACCCTCATAAATACAATCAACAGGACATTCCTCGATACAGGATTTATCCTTAACATCTACACATGGTTCTGCGATTATGTATGTCAATTTGCTACCTTCCTATCTATTCCAATGAGCCTAGGATAGCGAATGCGAGCAATTTAGCAGGTCTCGAATTCGGTTAATTGAGAAAAAAGGAGGAGTAATTAATATGGGAAATCCCACTCCTTCGCTAACTGAGATTGGAAAGCGTGTTTCAATTCGACTGCATGAGCCAGATGGTGGCTTTCGAGATTTACTTGGGACGCTAGAAGAAATTGATGCCGTCCGCAAGAAGGATGGCTCCCTCGCAAAATTTGATCACAATTTGGTTGCAATATGGAAAGTGGTTCCTGAAAAATGAGAACTGGACTATTTATCTTTGATACTAAAGAGCGCGATCTAAAAGAGGTCTGCGCAAAGAATGGCTTTGAGGTAGCAATTTATTGTTGTGGTCCTACCGTATATCGAGATGCCCATGTTGGAAATCTACGAACATTTTTACTTGGTGATTTGATAAAGCGAACCCTGACTTTTGAAGGATTCGAATCTAATTTAATTCAAAATATTACTGATGTTGGTCACATGGCCGAAGATATAGTTGGAAATGAGATAGGTGAAGATAAGTTACTGGCGCAATCCAAGGTTGAAGCAATAGACCCATTTGAAATTGCAAGAAAGTATGAAGCTAATTTTCATTTCGATCTCGCCAAATTAAATGTAATTCCGGCAAATTCGTATCCAAAAGCGAGTGAAACTATTGATTTGATGCTGAAACTAATCGCCGAATTGATTGCATCCGACCATGCTTATCTTGGAAGTGACGGATGTGTATATTTTTCAGCAACTTCTTATCCACGTTACGGCGAAATATCTGGAAATAAATTGGATTCTCTAAAACCTGGTT
>CAXNFK010000106.1:0-4381 GCA_964201775.1 Candidatus Nanopelagicaceae bacterium | reverse complement strand
ACATACTTCAAAAGCTGGTTTCATAGGCCGTATTGCTTCGTTAGTTTCAATGCACTCCGCAATCCGTGTGCATACATACCATGGGCATTTACTTAATGGGTACTTTGGTAGCTTTAAGAGATTACTTGTTGTATTTGCAGAAAAATCTTTGGCGATCTTTACACATCAATTATTAGCTGTAGGTGACAAGGTTCGGCAGGACTTATTACAAGTTGGAATTGGCTGTGAAGATAAGTTTGAATTAATGCCACCAGGTTTATCAATTGGAATATTACCAGTAAAAAGTGAGTCAAAAGAATCTTTTGGTCTGTCGGCTAGCCGATTACAGTGCGCATTTATTGGGCGTATGACCCAGATTAAGCGGCCAGATAGATTCTTAGATGTGGTTAGTGAAATTAAAAAGCTCGGTATTGATTTGGATTTCTTTATTGTAGGAGATGGCGAACTCTTGGAGTCTTGCCGGAAAAGAATCAGCAGTGAAGATTTACCTGTGACTATTTTAGGTTGGCAAAGCGATATCGAAAAAGTTTTATCGGCCGCTGACATTGTTGTGCTAACAAGTGATAATGAAGGCACGCCTTTAAGTTTGATCCAAGCCGGAATGGCTGGATTGCCCGTTGTAACAACAAACGTGGGTTCTGTTCCTGAAGTTGTTTTGGATGGTGTTACTGGGCTTGTTACCTCATTGAATATTCAAGAGATATCTGAGGCCTTGATAAAATTAGTAAGTGACAGGGCTTTACGCATCAAATTAGGGACTGCTGCACAAGTGTTTACTCTGGCTCATTTTGGAGTCCAACGGTTAGTCGATGATCATGAAGAGTTATACAAGAAGCTTATAACTAATCGAGCCAGGTCCTAGCCCACAGTTCAAGCATCAACATTGGCCATAAGAGGTTGTCTTTATCTTCGCCATTCATATGAATATTGATAACCTTTTTAACTTCAGTTGCGTTAAACCAACCGCGCTGAGTTGCTGTTGCATCTGTTAGGGTAACGATCAACATTTCCTTCATTTCCGTGCGCAGCCATTCAGCTTTAGGAATATCAAATCCCATCTTGGGTCTGTCTACAAGCTCGGTCGGCACCAGAGAACGGGCAACGTCTTTCAGAATATGTTTGGTCTCAAAATTTTTTATTTTATATTTTTGGGGTAATGAAACACCCCACTCAACGACGTTTACATCTAACATCGGGGAACGCAGTTCTAGGCTACTAGCCATGGTTGCCACATCTGCTTTTGCTAATAAGTCACCTGGCAAATAAGCCGCAAAGTCCGAACGTATCATTCGATCAAGTGAAGTTGTTTTTCCAGTTGCAAATTGATTTATGAAAAACACTTCAGCGTCATTGGAATAGACACTAGGGTTGAGAAGGGGTAAAAGTTCATGCGGTTGAGCTAATGAAAGAATTGAACTATATCTGGCCGGAAGCGAGTTCTGAGGATAAAGTTGCGATTTTATTCTCTCGAATTTTCTCTGATTTATTATAGGAAGTTGACCGGCAAGGCCTAATCCTTTCCGTGCTAAACTAAGTAAAAGGTTTGCATGTTGCAAGAACGGTGCCGCTAAGTAGCGGTCATATCCACCAAATACTTCATCTCCACCATCTCCACCAAGCGCAACGATCAGTTTTTCGCGGGCAAATTTTGCAAGTAAATATGTAGGAACGATTGAAGAATCGGCAAATGGTTGATCTAAAACATGTGAAATCTTTTCAACAATTAAGGCAGCATCTGGGCTCAAAATCTCTTCATGGTGATTTGTACCTAGGAAGTTAGCCAGCTTTTTTGCATGATGGGCTTCGTTGTATTGAGCGTTTTTAAAGCCAATGGAATATGTCTGAACTTTCTCTGGCATCAGCTTGGCCATATATGCGGTCACAACTGTAGAGTCATACCCACCACTTAAAAAAGATCCCAGAGGGCGCTCGGATATTAATCGGCGAGATACCGCTGCCTCGATTAACTCTTTGGTTGTTTCAAGAGCTTCCTCATAAGAGACATCTATTTTAGTCTCGAAGTCCGGAACCCAATAAGTCGCGGTTGTCGCCTTTCCGGCTTTCCAGCTCATTACGCAGGCTGGAGGAATTTGGTAGATCTCGTTAAAGGCCGAATTTGGAGCATTGATGTAGCCGTATTGCATTACTTCGGCAATCATTTCGGTGCGAAGTGTTTTATCTGGCCGAACCAACATGAGAGCTCGAACCTCCGAGGCAAAAAACAAGGTTCCATCGTTTTGTTGCGAGATCCATAGCGGTTTTTTGCCCATACGATCACGAATTAAATGAAGGGAATTCACCCGGGCATCGTGAATAGCGATTGCAAACATTCCATTGAGTTTATTGATGAATTCTAAGCCGAACTCTAAATACAGATTGATTATTACTTCGGATTCACTTGAATCGCGACCATGGACTCCACGTTGCTCCAGTTCGGCGCGGAGTTCGCGGTAGTTATAAATTTCCCCGTTCCAGACCATGTGAATATTTTCAGCCCTATCTGAGGCCGGCTGTTTGCCGGCAGCGATTTCGACGATTGCAAGCCGGCACATCCCAATGCCAATTCCATTGTTTATATATGTGCCAGAGTCATCTGGGCCACGGTGTTCGATTGATTTAAGTTGCGCATTAAGTAATAACTCTTGCGGCGCACTTGGGCCTATACCGCCAGTAATTCCGCACATATAAAGTTTGTTTAATCCACTATCTTTGGACCATTGGCGACACTTTGGCCAAACTCTTTAAGCCAGTCGACTGTTTCGGCTAATGCTGCTTCGAACGACTTAGGGATAATCGTTGGAAAGAGATTTTTTAATTTGCCCGGTGCATTTTGAGATTCTTTAACATCGCCTAAACGGGTTTCTTTGTAGTTAACTCTCAAATCAGGGAAATGTTTTTTAAGCATATCGATGGTGCCATTAAGTAAAATCCGATTTCCATAGGCAAGGTTTACTGCACCTTCGGTTGTTACTTTTTCCTTCATTGCTGTCATTGCGATATCTAAAACAGTTTCAACATAAGTAAAATCGCGTGAAGCTGTGCCGTCTCCATAGACATCAATGGGTTGACTTTGCATTGCAAGCCAGATCCACTTAGGTAATACGGCTGCGTATTCATGATCAGGACGTTGGCGCGGGCCAAAAACATTAAAGAATCGAAGCAAAGTAGTTGGAACTCTATATGCCGATGCGTAGGCCTGGACGTATCCTTCAGCCGCTAACTTGCTTGCGGCATATGGCGTCATTGGACCGAGCCACATTGACTCATCTTTCGGTAGCTGCCTATTGCGACCGTAAACAGATGATGAAGATGAGAAAACAACGTGCGCGCCAGTTTTACGGGCAACTTCTAGAACATTGAAGGTGCCCGTTGCATTCACATCGTGGGTAGCAATAGGGTTTTTAATAGAACGCGGAACTGAACCACGGGCGGCGAAGTGGAAGATTGTTTCGCAATCTTTAAGGGCTTCGGTTAGTCCTTTTGGGTCAGTGATTGAAACTTGATGGAAAGTAGTATTTTCTTGATCAACATTTGAAAGAAGGCCTGTGCTTAAGTCATCGACAACCGTCACTTCGTAGCCTTCAGAGAGTAAGCGCATGGTTAAGTTAGAACCGATAAAACCAGCTCCACCAGTAACAGCTACTTTTCTCATGTAGGTAATTCTAAGGGCTTTGCCCATTTATTGTTGAATTCCACTAGCATTTCGCATGTAATCATCGTGCTGAAGTGGGAGGTTCTGTGAACGGCAAAGAAAATGACATGAACCTTGATCAAGAGGTAATCAATAGTTTTGGTCATGAATGGGAAGCTTTTGACTATTCAGAGACTGAGACTGATGAAGCACTTGATGCTCAGTTTCTGGCTTACTGTGCGCCGATTGAGTTAGTGCGGTTCGATTCAAGTACAGCCGTGGCTGCAGATTTTGGTGCTGGTAGCGGGCGTTGGACGTCCCGCTTGTTACCGTATTTTTTAGTTGTCTATGCACTTGAGCCAAGTGATGGTGCCATCAAAGTACTAAAGAATAAATTTTCCGATGAAACACGAGTAAAGATTTTGCAAGAAACCGTTGGAGCTAATTCAATTCCTTCAGGATCGCTCGATTTAGCAATGTCACTTGGTGTGCTCCACCATATTCCTGATACTGGTTTAGCAATCAAAGATGTCGCAAGCAAGATTAAAGGTGGTGGAGTCTTTCTCTGCTACCTATATTACAAATTAGAAAATAAGCCGCTTTACTACCGTGGGCTTTTTTGGGCTTCAAACTCGCTACGTTGGGTGATTAGTCGGCTGCCCTATGCCATGCGCAAACTCATTGCCAAAATCATTGCTAGTGCTGTTTATCTTCCCCTTGCTCGAACTTCAAAGCTTCTAGGCAATAAAG
>CAXNFK010000105.1:0-4386 GCA_964201775.1 Candidatus Nanopelagicaceae bacterium | reverse complement strand
CCAACCGACCAAGATGTTCTCAAAGCTTTGGCGATAGCAGCAGTTCCAATTATTTTGATTTTATTACAACCCGATCTAGGAACAGTTGTAATTATTAGCGCAGCAGTTGTTGCAATTATCGGAACTTCAGGTGCACCAACCAGATGGGTAGTTGGATTGCTGTTACTGGCGGTCGTAGGCGGCTTTACTGCAATCAAAACTGGGGTAGTAGATGAATATCAAGTTGCAAGGTTACAATCTTTTGTTGATCCATCTGCAGATCCGCAGGCAACTGGATATCAACTGCGGCAGTCCCGTATAACAATTGGTTCTGGTGGAATTCTTGGCAAAGGACTTTTTAATGGCCCCCAAACAAATGGCCGCTTTGTTCCAGAACAACAGACCGACTTTATTTTCACAGTTGCTGGCGAAGAGTTAGGATTTGTAGGAAGTAGTTTTATTTTGCTCTGTTTCACGCTCTTCTTTATTAGGGCATTTGCAATCGCAAAGCGAACGAATGATTTATTTGGACGATTGGTATGTGTGGGCGTTATTGCTTGGTTTGCATTCCAAACATTTGAAAATATTGGAATGGCGATGGGCTTGGTTCCTATGACTGGAGTCCCCTTACCCTTTATGTCCTATGGCGGGTCCAGCATGTTTGCGAACTTGATCGGCCTAGGCTTGATTCAGAACGTTCATCTGCGTACTAGGTAGGAACCAGATAGATAAATCCCGCACAAGCGGGAGCAAAGTTGGTCTTTCCACAGGTTTTAGGGGATACTTTCACTTAGTATTTCGCGCTCCGAGCGGCCTCAAAGAACTTGAAGGCCTTAATTACTCGAGGTAGCAGCAGATGCAAAAGCTTTCAAAAGGAAGTTTTACCAAGAATTAGTTTTTAGATGAGGATTTAAGGTTATGGCTATATCGCCAAAAGGCGCGCGCAAGCGTGCAAGCAAAAAATCTGCGGCTAAGGCTGCAGTTAAAAATGAAAATAATACTGAAGCAGAAGTTGTTGAAGTAGCCGAAGTTGAAAAGAAAGCTACTAAAAAATCTACTGCTGCAAGCATTCCAGTACCAATGTTTCAGGCCGCACCAGAATCAGTAGCGCCTAAGAAAGTTAAGGCGAAAGCTGAAGTTGCAGAGCCAGTTGAATCAAGCGAAGAGTCTGATGCAGATTCTGGCGCTGATTCCAACTCTCGCCGTCGCCGTCGTGGTGGCCGTGGTCGCCGTCGTGGTGGTCGGGATAGCGATGAAGCAACAGATGTTCATGACTCCGATAGTGATGAAGTTTTAGATGCCGGAGATATTTCCGAAGCTAGCGAAGATTCACCAACAGGTCCTCGCCGTCGCCGCCGTCGCCGTGCAAAGGGAGATGGCGCAACTCCAGGTGAAACCATTGAAGAAGATGGCGTAATAACAGTAGTTAAGGTTAGAGAGCCTAGAGAAACAAGAGAACGTAAAGTTCGCGATGATCAAGGAACTCGTTCTGATAGACCAGATCGCAGTGGTCGCAATCGCAGCCGTAATGATCGTGGCAATCGCAGCCGTAATGATCGCGAGCCAAGAGATTTCGTTCGTCGTCGCGGAACCGTTATTACTGAATCCGAATACTTAGCTCGTCGCGAAAACGTTGATCGCCAGATGTTGGTTCGTCAGGCCGGAGACCGTACCCAGATCGCAGTTCTTGAAGACAAGATCATGGTTGAACATTATGTAAATAGAAATAGCAACATTTCATATGTCGGAAACGTTTATTTAGGAAAAGTTCAGAACGTTCTTCCATCAATGGAAGCTGCATTCGTAGATATTGGTAAGGGACGTAACGCTGTTCTCTATGCCGGTGAAGTGAATTGGGATACCGCCGGATTAGCAGATGGCGCACCTCGTAAAATTGAACATGTATTAAAGACTGGTCAATCAGTTTTGGTGCAAGTAACTAAAGATCCAATTGGGCAGAAGGGTGCGAGACTAACTAGTCAGATCTCACTTCCTGGTCGCTATTTAGTTTATGTTCCAAGTGGTGAAATGAGCGGAATCAGTCGTCGCCTTCCAGACCAAGAACGTTCTCGCTTAAAAACAATTCTTAAGAATTTGATTCCAGAAGATGCTGGCGTAATTGTTCGTACCGCATCTGAAGGTGCATCAGAGGAAGAACTTGAGCGAGATGTAATTCGATTGAAAGCGCAATGGGAAGATATCGATAAGAAGTCAACAGAATCTGGCACAAATGCGCCGGCACTTCTCTACTCAGAGCCTGACTTAACAGTTCGAGTAATTCGCGATATTTTCAATGAAGATTTCGATAAGTTAATCGTTCAGGGCGATCAAGCTTGGGAAGATATCAATAATTATCTTGGCCACATTGCACCAGAACTAACTGCAAAGATTGAAAAATGGACAGGTTCTCGTGACCTATTTGTAGAAAACCGAATTGAAGAACAACTAGCAAAGGCCTTTGATCGCAAGGTTTATCTACCTTCCGGTGGATCCCTTGTAATTGATCGCACTGAAGCGATGATTGTTATCGACGTTAACACCGGTAAATTCATCGGTAAGGGCGGAAACCTTGAAGAGACTGTAACCAAGAACAACTTGGAAGCGGCAGAAGAAATTGCTCGCCAACTTCGGCTACGCGATATGGGTGGAATTGTTGTTATTGACTTTATCGATATGACACTTGAATCAAATAGAGATTTAGTTTTGCGCCGACTTGTTGAATGTCTAGGCCGCGATCGCACAAAGCACCAAGTTGCTGAAGTGACTTCGCTTGGTCTAGTTCAAATGACACGCAAGCGCGTTGGCCAAGGACTAATCGAAGCTTTCTCTACAACTTGCGAAAGTTGTGGCGGTCGAGGAATTCATATTCATTCCGAACCAGTGACAAAGGTTGCACTCGAAAAAGATATGGAACAACGTTATGTGCCACAGGTACATGAAGAAGAGACCGAACCTGAAGATATTGAAAAAGAAGAAGAAATAGCTGAGGTTGCCGAAGTTAAGGCCCCTGCGCAAAAGCGTCGCCGTCGGGCAGTTAGCACAGGTGTAATTACCCCGGAATAGGGTCAGTTCTAGCCGGTTTGACCTGAAGCCTAGGCGTTCCGTATCCTTACCCTCTGCCAGTTTCCTGGCTGATTCATAAAAGGTTTATCAAAAGTTTTTGGAAAGGTGTCACCGTGTATGCGATTGTAAAAGCAGGCGGCCGTCAAGAGAAGGTTGCCGTTGGCGACACAGTTATTGTCGATCGTATCGATGCAAAAGCCGGTGCAGCTGTCTCATTCCCAGCTCTACTAGTAGTTGAAGGCGCAACAGTTACTTCAGACGCTAAGGCACTTGCTGGCGTAAAAGTTACTGGCGAAATTGTTGAAGAACTAAAAGGTCCAAAGATCGACATCCTTCGTTACAAGAACAAGACTGGCTATCGCCGTCGTCAAGGTTTCCGTTCCCAACTTACGCGCGTGAAGATCACCGCGATTACGAAATAAGGCAGGCGAATAACAAATGGCAAGTAAAAAGGGAGTCTCCTCAACCCGTAACGGTCGCGATTCAAATGCGCAGTATCTTGGAATCAAGCGTTACGCAGGACAGATTGTTAAGAGTGGAGAAATCTTGGTTCGCCAACGCGGAACAGTTTTTCACCCAGGACAAAATGTTGGTATCGGTAAAGACGACACACTATTTGCACTATCTGCAGGCGAAGTTGCTTTCGGTCGCGCTCGCGGTCGCAAGGTTGTAAACATCGTTCCCGTAGCTGTAGTCGCCTAACCCGCAGTTAAATTTTTGCGGGCCCGCGACATGCGGGCCCGCATTTTTATTTTTACAAGAACTACTTAAATGAGAGGAGAAGTTAAATGGCAACATTCGTTGACCGCGTAACTCTCCATGCATCTGCCGGTAGCGGCGGCGATGGTTGCGTCTCAATTCACCGCGAAAAATTCAAACCACTTGGTGGCCCAGATGGCGGCAATGGTGGACGTGGGGGCGATGTAATTCTTATCGTTGATCAAGACACAACAACACTTTTAGACTTTCACCATTCACCACATCGTCGTGGAACAAATGGCTCACTTGGTTACGGCGATTATTGCAATGGCAAAGAGGGTAAAGATTTAATTCTTCATGTGCCAAATGGAACAGTAATTAAAGATTCAACTGGAACCGTCCTTGCAGATTTAGTTGGCTTTGGAACACGTTTCATTGCCGCACAAGGTGGAAAAGGTGGACTCGGTAACGCTGGTCTTGCTTCATCAAAACGTCGCGCTCCAGGATTCGCACTTAAAGGCGAGCCAGGTGAAGAGCGCACACTTACTCTTGAATTAAAGAGCGTTGCAGATATTGGTTTAATTGGTTTTCCTTCTGCTGGAAAATCTTCACTAATTGCATCGATCTCATCTGCAAAACCAAAGA
>CAXNFK010000104.1:0-4403 GCA_964201775.1 Candidatus Nanopelagicaceae bacterium | reverse complement strand
CGTTAAGGAAGTTAGCTTGCTTGAGCAATCCTTCGCTAAAGATGCCAAAAAGACAGTTCAACAAATTGCGGATGAGGCAAAGACAGCCGTGTCGGCATTTCACCGATTCCGAGTTGGACAGTAATCTCGCTTACTAGAACCCGTTAATTAGTAGTAGAAAAGGAGCACTTAACTATGGCCCGCAAAGGTTATAAGAGAGTGCTCCTTAAACTTTCCGGCGAAGTTTTTGGTGGCGAAAAAGGCATTGGCGTTGATCCCGATGTAGTTCATGATGTTGCATCACAAATAGCAGAAGTAGTTCGCAGCGGAACCGAAATAGGAATTGTGGTTGGTGGCGGTAATTATTTCCGTGGCGCTGAATTACAACAACGCGGTATGGATCGCGCTCGCGCCGACTATATGGGAATGCTCGGAACAGTTATGAACTGTTTGGCACTTCAAGATTTTCTGGAAAAAGAGGGTATTGATACCCGAGTTCAAACAGCGATAACCATGGGACAAGTTGCCGAACCATATATTCCACGTCGCACAATTCGTCACTTAGAAAAAGGCCGCGTTGTAATTTTTGGTGCTGGCGCAGGAATGCCTTTCTTTACGACAGATACCGTAGCCGCGCAACGCGCACTCGAAGTTTCAGCCGAGGCACTTCTTCTTGCAAAGAGCGGTGTTGATGGTGTCTATTCTGCAGATCCAAAGAAGGATCCTTCAGCAGTTAAATATCAGACCGTAAGTTTCGATGATGTTCTCTCTAAATCTCTCGCAGTTGCTGATGCCGCTGCATTTAGTTTGTGTCGTGAAAATAACCTTCCAATTGTCGTTTTCGATTTGAAGAATAAGGGCAATATCGCACGTGCAGTTCGTGGCGATAGCGTCGGAACGTTAGTTTCTTAAGGTTTTAAAAGGGGATAATTATGAGCGACATTTCGACATCGCTAAGAGATGCAACTTCTAAAATGGATAAAGCCGTAGAAGTTGCCAAAGAAGATTTTGGTGCAATCCGTACTGGTCGCGCACACCCTGCAATGTTCGCCAAGATTGTCGTTGACTACTACGGAACTATGACTCCGTTATCGCAACTGGCCTCATTCCAAGTTCCAGAGCCACGTATGGCAGTAGTTTCACCCTTTGATAAAGGTGCTTCTGCAGCAATTGAAAAAGCCATTCGCGAATCTGACTTAGGTGTAAATCCAGCCTCTGATGGTGGCGTAATCCGAGTTAACTTCCCACAACTCACCGAAGAGCGTCGCAAAGATTACATAAAGGTAGCTAGAACAAAGGCTGAAGATTCCAGAGTTTCTATTCGAAATATTCGTCGCACAGCGAAAGAAGCGATCGAGAAGTTAGAGAAAGATGGGCTCGCCGGAAAAGATGATGTTGCTCGTGGCGAGAAAGATCTAGAGAAAATAACTTCTGAGCATGTTGCCAAAATTGATGAACTTTTGAAACACAAGGAAGCCGAACTTCTCGAAGTTTAAATTATGGATGACTTTCATTCGATAAATAATGCGATTAATGCCAGAGCTGGGCGAAAGTTGGGTCCTTCAATTCTGGTCTCACTTGCAATCCTTGCAGTAGTTTTCGTAACTATTTCTTTTGTGCCACCACTATTCGCAATTTTTGCTTGGGTCGCAATCTTGCTTGCGGGCCGTGAACTTACAAAAGCATATAAAGCTGGTGGCATCGATCTGCCAGTTAACGCTATTTCTGTTGCGATTACGCTTTTACTTGCTGCAGCTTGGTTTGGACGAGTATCTGGATTAGCCGTTGCCATTGCAATCGCAATTCCATGCGTTCTGGTTTACATGCTTCTTCGTGATCCAAAAGATTTTGTTCGTAAATCAACTGCTGCAGCATTTGCCATTTTTTATCTGGCATTTCTCGGGGGATTCATTCTTCTCCTTGCGCATGACAAAGATGGCTTAGCTCGAATTTTTACACTCGTTGTTCTTGTTAGTTGCAATGACACCTTTGCTTATATTTTTGGAGTGCTTATTGGAAAGCATCCCCTAGCGCCTGCTATCAGCCCAAAGAAAACTTGGGAAGGCTTAGTGGGTTCAATAATCGCAACAACAATTGGATCGGCGCTGGTCTTCCAGTTTGCTCTCGATCACACCTGGTGGATTGGTGCGGCGATTGGTCTTGTTGCTGTTGTAACTTCGACTTGCGGAGACCTAATTGAATCAGCGGTAAAGCGTGATCTTGCAATCAAAGATATGGGAACAATTTTGCCTGGACATGGTGGAATTCTCGACCGAATTGACTCTGTTTTATTCACCGGACCAGCAGTCTGGTTTGCCCTCGAAGCTATTAAGCACTTCAACTTATGACCGAGATAAAGTTAGTTTTCGATGAACCAAAACAACGGGTAAAACCACCGGTTCACTTTGCAGATTTAGACCCTGATACTCGCAAAGCGCGTGCGGTTGAACTTGGAATTCCCGGATTTCGCGCTAATCAGATGGCCGTGCATTTCTTCACACATTACAACGATGAGACTGACACTTGGAGTGATATCCCAAAGGATTTGCGAGAAACTCTTGCTAAGGAGTTTGTTCCAAAGTTAATTACTCTTGTTAAATCAGTCACGACTGACAGTGGCAAAACTCGTAAAGATTTATGGCGCTTACATGACGGCGTATTGGTTGAAAGCGTTCTAATGCGTTATACCGATCGCACAACAGTTTGTATTTCATCCCAAGCTGGTTGCGGAATGAACTGTCCGTTCTGTGCAACCGGACAATCTGGGCTAACTCGAAATTTAACTGCGGGTGAAATCACAGCTCAAGTTGTTGCCGCTGCACGAATTTGTGCCGCTGGGGAATTACCTGGCGGGGAGACTCGACTTTCAAATGTGGTTTTCATGGGAATGGGCGAGCCAATGGCTAACTACAACGCAGTAATGCGTTCAATTAGAAACATTACAACGCCACAACCAGATGGACTTGGTATCGGCGCAAGGTCAGTAACGCTCTCAACTGTTGGTCTTGTAATTGGAATTGAGAAACTTTGCGACGAAGGAATTCCGGTAACACTTGCGGTCTCACTACACACCCCAGATGATGAGCTTCGAGATACTTTGGTGCCAATTAATTCACGTTGGAAAGTTCGAGAAGTTCTGGCTGCTGCAGATAAATACGAAGCAAAAACTGGACGGCGATATTCCATTGAGTATGCACTGATTCGCGATATTAATGATCAGGCATGGCGCGCAGATTTGTTAGGGCGACTTTTACGTAATCGAAATGCGCACGTGAATTTAATCCCATTAAACCCAACCCCGGGTTCTAAGTGGACCGCCTCTAGACCAGAAGATGAAGCAGAATTTGTTCGAGTTTTAGAGGGTTACAAAGTTCCGGTCACAGTTCGCGACACAAGAGGACGGGAAATTGATGGGGCATGTGGTCAATTGGCCGCGTCCGAGATAATCTCTGAGGATGAAAAAGCTAAATAACTTTGTAAACGGAAAATCCCTACCTGCAAAATCTGGTGCAACAAGTGAAATTATTAATCCAGCAACAGGTGCGGCATATGCAACAGCCCCAGTCTCTGGCGCAGAAGATGTTGATAGCGCACTAAGTGCGGCAAGCAACGCATTCATTGAATGGCGTGAAACAACACCTGCCGAACGTCAACGTGCACTAAATAAAATTGCAGATGCACTTGAAGCTAGAAGTGATGAATTAATCGCAATTGAGGTTGAGAACACCGGAAAACCAGTGTCACTTACAACTTCGGAAGAAGTTCCACCAATGCTGGATCAGATCCGCTTCTTTGCAGGTGCTGCTCGAAATTTAGAGGGTAAATCTGCTGGTGAATATATGCGTGGCATGACCTCATTTATTCGCCGCGAACCAATTGGTGTTTGCGCACAAGTAACTCCTTGGAACTATCCAATGATGATGGCCGTGTGGAAGTGGGCGCCAGCGATTGCAGCAGGAAATACCGTCGTATTAAAACCAAGTGACACGACTCCGGCATCAACAGTATTTATGGCTGAAGTAATGTCAGAATTTCTCCCAACTGGCGTATTCAATGTTATCTGCGGAGATCGCGAAACTGGACGTGCACTTGTAGAACATAAAACACCTGCGATGGTTTCTATTACAGGATCGGTTCGCGCAGGTATTGAAGTTGCAAAATCTGCAGCAACAGAACTAAAGCGAGTTCATCTTGAACTTGGTGGCAAAGCGCCCGTTGTTGTATTCGATGATGCAAATTTAGAAACTGCTGCTGAAAATATCGCAATCACTGGTTATTTCAATGCCGGCCAAGATTGCACTGCGGCTACTCGTGTAATTGTTCAAGAGAGCGTTTACGACAAGTTTGTTGAATTACTTGCAAGTCAGGCAAAGAACAACATTGCAACTGGTAGTCCAGATGAAGATGTGCTTTATGGTGCACTC
>CAXNFK010000103.1:0-4442 GCA_964201775.1 Candidatus Nanopelagicaceae bacterium | reverse complement strand
AGCGCGCATTACGTGGAATTGTTGGGATTGATTCGGAAGCGGGGCCTACTGAAGTTGCAGTATTGGCCGATGAAAGTGCGATTGCTGGTGAAGTTGCTGCAGATTTAATTAGTCAGGCCGAACATGATGTTATTGCGGCTGCGGTGTTGGTTACAGATTCAGTTTTGCTAGCCGATGCGGTCAAGTTGGAATTAGGAATCAGGGTTTCAAAAACAAAGCACGAAGAGCGAATTCGTACTGCACTCTCGGGCGTACAGTCAGCGATAGTTTTGGTTGATTCGATTGCGCAAGGTTTAGATGTTGTAAATGCCTACGCAGCAGAACACTTGGAAATTCAAACCAAGAATTCCAAAGCCGATGCGCAGAAAATTAGAAATGCTGGAGCAGTTTTCATCGGAAGATTCACACCAGTCTCTTTGGGAGATTATTCAGCTGGCTCAAATCACGTATTACCTACTGGCGGTTGCGCCTGTCATTCAAGTGGATTATCGGTTCAAACATTTCTAAAAGGTGTGAGTTTCATTGAATATAACGAGAGTGCATTCACCGAAATTGCATCGAATGTAATTACTCTCGCAAATTCCGAGGATCTACCTGCGCATGGTGAAGCGATGAGTGCACGATTTGAAGGAGAGAAGTAAGTGTCGAATCAAGGTAATGAGAGCTGGCCAAATTGGTTGCCTATTCGCACCGCGCTTGCAGATTTGAAGCCATACGGGGCGCCACAAATAACTGATGTGACTGCCTTAAACACAAATGAAAATCCTTACCAATTGCCCGATGCGGTTGTCAACGAAATGCTTGCGGCCCTGCCGAAGGTATTGCAAAATTTAAATCGTTACCCAGATCGTGATGCAACTGCACTGCGTTCCGCACTAGCCTTATATATAAATGGAACTACAACAAACAATTTTACGGTTTCCAATATTTGGGCCGCAAATGGCAGTAACGAAATTTTGCAAACTCTTATGCTTGCCTGCGGTGCTAGGGGAGCGTTGGGCTTCATACCTTCTTATTCAGTTCACCCCTTGATTGCTAAAGCCACTGGAACTTCATGGATTTCTAATGACCGCGATGAGAATTTCGAATTAGATGTTGATAGAGCCATTCAAGTAATTTCTGATAAGAAACCCGGTATCACCTTTATTACGACACCAAATAATCCGACAGGAACAGCGACCGCATATAAGGATTTAGAGAAACTAGCGATTGCAGCAAGCCAGGTTGAAGGTTTGCTCATAGTTGATGAGGCTTACGCCGAATTTTCTGAAGAGAAATCGGCAGTTAATTTAATTTCAAAATACCCAAATGTTGTTGTTGTCCGAACCATGAGTAAAGCATTTGCTTTCGCGGGTGCTCGAGTCGGTTATGCAGTCTGTGATGAAGCAGTTGTTAATGCAATGCTCGTGACTAGATTGCCTTACCATTTGAGCTCTACAACTCAAGCCCTTGCATTGGTGGCGCTAAATAATTCGAAGTTGTTGCTCGCTGAAGTTGATGTCCTAATAGCCGAGCGCAATCGGGTTACGAATGAACTCACCAAACTGGGTTTCGAAGTCTCTCCAAGTAGCGCAAACTTCTTGATCTTTCGCGGCTTTGCTGGCGATTCAAAATCAGTCTGGAAGGCGCTAGTCAGCGATGGAGTTTTAGTTCGAGATGTCGGACTTGATGGGTATTTGCGAGTAACTGTTGGATTGCCGGCCGAGAACCAGCAATTTTTAACGGCAATCGCATCTCATAGGCCATAATTACTTATTATTTTAGGTTAATCAGAAGAGAACGCTAAAGAGGAGAGATATGAGAACCGCACACGTAGTTCGCGCAACGAAAGAATCTAGTGTTGATGTAAAAATCAACTTAGATGGAACTGGTGCAATTGATATTGATACCGGCGTCCCATTTTTCGATCACATGCTCTCGCAATTAGGAAAGCACGCAGGCTTTGATTTAACTGTAAAAACTAAGGGCGATGTCGATGTCGATTCCCACCATACAGTTGAAGACACATCACTTGCATTTGGCCAAGCCTTGCGCGAAGCCTTAGGCGACAAATCAGGAATTCGTCGCTTTGGTGATGCAATGGTTCCGCTTGATGAAGTATTAGTTCAAGCAGCAGTTGATCTTTCTGGTCGACCTTATTTAGTTCACCGCCAACCAGAGATAGTTGAACTTATTGGAACCTTCGATACAACTTTAGGTCGCCATATTTGGGAATCAATTGTTGCTGAAGCTCGCATTGCACTGCATGTTCGTGTTCTTGAAGGCAGAAATGCGCACCACGTTTTTGAAGCACAATTTAAAGCAGTTGCCCGCGCTTTGCGCGATGCCTGCGCGATAGACAATCGTGTTACTGGAATTCCATCAACCAAGGGCGTTCTTTGATCGCAATTCTTGATTATGGTTCTGGCAATCTACGTTCTGCCGAGCGCGCTTTTCAAATTGCAGCCGAAAAAGTTGTTGTAACTCAAGATCCAAAAGTTTGTCGTGATGCAAGGGCGCTTGTGGTTCCTGGAGTTGGAGCATTCGCCGCCTGTATGGATCAATTGCTAAGCGTTGGTGGGGCCGAGATTATTGCCGAGCGAGTTGCATTAGCCCGTCCTATTTTTGGAATCTGTGTTGGCATGCAAATATTTTTTGATTCTAGTTCGGAGAAAATTCAAAAAACTGGACTGGGTATATTGCCAGGAAATATAGGTGAAATAGCGGCACCGATTTTGCCGCACATGGGTTGGAATACGGTTTCACCTGCGCAAGATTCTAAACTTTTTAGTGGAGTTGAGAATGAATCATTTTATTTCGTGCACTCATATGCCGCGAAAGATCGGGTTAAGGGCGCGGCAAACACAATTTCAAATTATGGCGAAGATTTCCTTGCAGCCGTTGAGAAAGATTTTATTGTCGCGACCCAGTTTCACCCAGAGAAAAGTGGCGCAGCTGGCGCGAAATTGATTTCCAATTGGGTTGAATCTCTATGACCTTGCCAGAGCTACAGATTTTGCCAGCCATTGATGTCAAAGATGGCCGGGCTGTTCGACTCTTTCAGGGGGAGTTGGCCAAAGAGAGCAATTACGGATTACCAGTAGAAGTTGCAAAAGAATTTTCTGCCGAAGGTGCAAGCTGGATTCACTTAGTTGATCTCGACGCAGCTTTTGGAATAGGTAGTAATTTTAAATTGATTCAAGAAGTTATATCCAGTGTTGATATCAAGGTAGAGCTTTCGGGTGGGATTCGCGATGATGATTCACTAAAGCGTGCGCTCTCCACAGGATGCAAAAGAGTAAATTTAGGAACTGCTGCAATTGAAAATCCAGAATGGACAGCAAAAGTGATTGGGCAATATGGCGAGAAGATTGCTGTGGGTCTAGATGTTCGAGGTCATACCCTGGCAACTCGTGGTTGGACCGAACAGGGTGGGGATCTCTTCGAGATGATTTCCAAATTAGATGCAGCTGGTTGTTCGCGTTACATAGTTACAGATGTAACGAAAGATGGAACTCTTACAGGTCCAAATTTAGAATTGTTGCGTGAGGTTTGTGCCGCAACTAGTGCACCAGTAATCGCGAGTGGTGGAATTTCTGCATTACAAGACCTAATGGAACTTCGAGCAATGACAAATCTAGGAGTTGAAGGAGCGATTGTCGGAAAGGCAATTTACTCTGGTGCTTTTTCGTTAGCGCAGGCTCTGGAAGTAGCAGCCAAATGACGCTAGCCAAAAGAATTATTCCTTGCCTCGACGTTGCTGGCGGCCGAGTTGTCAAAGGTGTGAATTTTAAAGATCTCGTCGATGCTGGTGATCCCGTGGAGCTTGCCAAAAAATACAATCTAGAAGGCGCCGATGAATTAACTTTTCTCGATATTTCAGCAAGTATTGAAGAGCGTGCAACAACTCTAGAAATAGTTCGCCAGACTGCAGAACAAGTATTCATACCTCTCACAGTAGGTGGCGGCATTCGCAGTGCCGAGAATGTAAATGAATTGTTGCGAGCAGGGGCCGATAAAGTTTCAATCAACACTGCTGCAATAAGCCGACCAAATTTGATAAATGAAATTTCGGATCGATTTGGCAATCAAGTTTTAGTTCTATCGGTAGATGCCAGACGAGCAAAAACAAAATCTGGATTCGAAGTTACGACACATGGCGGACGTAACAGTTCTGGCCTCGATGCACTGGCTTGGATTGAAGAAGGAATTCTTAGAGGCGTCGGGGAAATTCTTCTGAATTCAATGGACGCAGATGGCACAAAATCTGGATTCGATATCGAGATGTTAAAGGCAGTACGAGAAATTTCGAGCGTTCCTGTGATCGCAAGTGGTGGCGCAGGAAAGATTTCAGATTTTGCTCAAGCAATTGAAGCGGGCGCAGATGCCGTCTTAGCCGCAAGCGTCTTTCACTTCGGTGAGTTTACGATTGCTGATGTTAAGAAAGATCTCGCAAAACACGG
>CAXNFK010000102.1:0-4462 GCA_964201775.1 Candidatus Nanopelagicaceae bacterium | reverse complement strand
ATGATGATTCCGTAGGAGTTATTATTTTCACCGGCGCTGGGACCGAAGCATTCTGTTCTGGCGGGGATATAAATGTTCGCGGTGATGATGGATATTTAGGTAATGATTCACTCGCTAAAAAAGGTATCGGCCGATTAAATGTTTTAGATTTACAGATTCAAATTCGTAGATTGCCGAAGCCAGTTGTTGCAATGGTTGCTGGATGGGCTGTTGGCGGGGGACATGTTTTGCATGTTGTCTGTGATTTAACAATCGCTGCCGATAATGCAAAGTTTGGTCAGACCGGACCGATGGTTGGATCGTTTGATGGTGGATATGGCGCTGGCTTATTAGCCGCGCATATTGGGCAGAAGAAAGCTCGCGAGATTTGGTTTTTATGTCGGCAATATGATGCAACAGAAGCACTTGAAATGGGCTTGGTGAATACTGTTGTTCCAGTTAGCGAACTTGAAGCAGAAACTGTTTCTTGGTGCCGTGAAATGTTAAGACATTCACCAATGGCGCTTAGATTATTAAAAGCGGGATTAAATGCTGCAGATGATGGACTTGCAGGAGTTCAACAACTTGCAGGCGATGCCACACTTTTGTTCTATATGACAGAAGAAGGTCAAGAAGGTCGCGATGCATTTAAAGAGAATCGCGAACCGAACTTCAATAAATTTCCAAAGCGCCCGTAACTAAAAATGTGGCACCTAGATGAGGTCTTCACTGATCTAACTGTTGTTGCCATACCTACACGCACAAATTTTCGAGGTGTAACCGTTCGCGAAGCTGCGCTATTTCGTGGACCTGCAGGTTGGAGCGAGTTCTCGCCATTTATTGAATACTCCGATGCACAAGCAGAGCAGTGGTTATATGCAGCGCTAGAAGGCGCAAATATTCCGTGGCCAGAGTTGAAACGAAGTTCTATTGGAATAAATGCAACGCTGCCTAAAGTAGAAATTGATCGTGTACCAGAAATCCTAAAGAGATTTCCCGGTGCAAAGACAGTAAAAATCAAGGTAGATGATTTTGAAAACGATTGTGAATTAGTCGAAGCCGCTATGGACTTTAACCCGGATTTTAAAATTAGATTAGATGTTAACGGCGGTTGGGGCCTTGAAACTGCCTTGTTAAACCTTTATAACTACTATTTACGCTTTGGCAAAGTCTTTGAATATATCGAACAACCTTGTTTAGAAATTGAAGACTTAAGGAAATTAAAAGAAGAAATTCCAATGAAGATTGCAATAGATGAATCCATTAGAACAGCTTTATCAAGTGATTTTACAGATGCCAAAGAGTTTGCAGATATCGCAATCATTAAGTGGGCGCCTTCAGGTGGCATGGTTCGTGCTAACGAATTGATTTCTCGAATTGGATTACCTGCGGTTATTTCGAGTGCATTAGATACTGGAATTGGAATTTCACATGGGCTCGCATTAGCGGCAAACCAGAGTGAAATAAATTTTGATTGCGGGCTAGCAACTCTCTCACTCTTAGAGAGTGATGTTGTATTTCCGGCACTTGAAATAACTGCTGGCACTATCGCGGTGAATCGCACCTTCCCTGACGAGAAATTGATGGCTAAATATTTGGCACCGGCAGACCGTAGACTTTGGTGGCAGAATCGCATTGAAAGAATTTGGGAAAATGGTTTTGGTGAAAGGTGGCAACGTGAGCAGCGCAACTGATCTAGCCCGTCAAACCATCCGTAACTTAATCGAACTTGGCATTAGTGATTTTGTAATATCACCAGGCTCTAGAAATGCACCACTTTCAATTGCGCTTAATGAAGCTAAATCCCACGGAATTATCGAGTTACATATTAAATTGGATGAACGCGGTGCTGCTTTTTACGCACTTGGAATTGCAAAGGCAACCGATAAACATGTTGCTGTTATCTGCACCAGCGGAACTGCGGCAGCTAATTTTCACCCAGCACTGTTAGAGGCCTGGCATGGAAGCAACAAATTAATTGCAATAACTGCTGACCGACCAGAACGATTGCGCAAAACTGGTGCAAACCAGACAACTGATCAAGTAGGCATGTTCCCAAACATCCCAGCCTTTGATTTAGTTTCTGGCGTTACCTTCGAATTAGGAAACGGTCCAACTCACTTAAATATTCAATTTGATGAGCCACTGCTTCCCAATAACTCAAATGATTGGTTGAGTGGATTAAAGATTGTGCCACCGAAGATTGAAGTCGAAAGCGCCAAATCGCTATCTGTAACCGGGAATGGTGTAATTGTTATCGGCCATGATCACGGAACTATTTCAGTTGCGGATATCGAAAAGTTTGTAAAAGCCTCTGGGCTGCCAGTAATTGCGGAAGATCCATTAACTTTTGCGAACTCGATTAGGCATGCCAGTGCAATGCTGAGTGATGAATCTATTAGAAATTACTTGAAGGCAGATTTTGCAATCGTCATTGGCCGCACGACGCTGTCGCGGAGCATTAACAGTTATATTGCACTTGCGACAAAGACCTATGTAGTTGACCCAAGAATTTCTACTATTGATACCAAGCGAACAGCCTCTCAAGTATTTTTCGCACTTCCTAAATTAGAAGTAACTTCGCTAAATCCAAGTTGGATTTCAGATTGGCATGAGATTTCAAAGCTCGCTGGTTTTGCAATCTCGCAGGAACAAGGTTGGAGTGAGCAGAGCGCATTAACAGCAATTGCTGCTGGCGTTCCAGAAGGCTCTGCGCTTTTTGTTGGAGCATCAAGACCTATAAGAGATATCGAAGCGTTTGCTACGCCTCGCAACGGCATAAATGTTTTTGCTAATCGCGGATTAGCTGGAATTGATGGAAATCTTTCAACAATCTTCGGCATATCAAATAGCTTTGAACGCACCTATGCGGTTATCGGGGATTTGACCTTCTTACATGATTTAACCGCTCTGCTTGCGCCACCAGCAAATAATTTAACGATATTTGTGATTGATAACAATGGTGGTGGAATTTTCTCTACATTGCCACAAGCTGGAGTAGCAGGTTTTGAGGAGATGTTTGCAACGCCACAAAATCAGGATCTTGAAAAGGTTATTGCCGCTTTTCAAATTAGTGTTTCTAAGGTCAAATCAATTTCAGATATCAATTACACATTTTCGCAGAATAAAGCTGGCCTACACTTTGTGATTGTTGAAGTCCCAACCCGCCAGTCAATGGCAAAGAATTTAATTGAAACTTATGCTCGAATTTCTAGCGCAGTCCGCATCGGACTTAACTTAGCCTGACTCTCTGCTAATTCATCTTCTGGATTAGAACCAGCAACAATTCCACATCCACTGAAGATTCGAATTGATTTTTGATCTTCTGAAAGTTCACCTGTCCGCAGAGCAATTCCAATTTCGCCATCTCCGCGGGCATCAATCCAACCAACCGGTCCGGCATATCGGCCACGGTTCATCTCTTCCAATTCATTTATAACAGCGCTTGCCACCTGAGCGGGCGTTCCACAAACTGCGGCAGATGGATGCAGTGAAGAAATAAGTGTGAAGATATCGACTGGCGTTGTTGCATCATTTAAAACGCCGGTCACATCAGTTGCTAGGTGCATAACATTTGCTAGGTGCAGAACAAATGGTGATTCTGGAACATTTGTAGATGAACAGAATGGTTCTAGCGCTTCAGCCACAGATCGCACCGCATACTCGTGCTCTTCAAGATCCTTCGATGATTTTGCAAGAGATGCAGCCAGACCAAGGTCTTTCGCCTCATCACCTGATTTGCGAATAGTTCCGGCAAGAATTCTTGATGTTACAAGTGATTTATTTAATCTAACTAATAGTTCTGGAGTTGCACCAATCAAGTTTGCTACAAGGAAGACCCAGGTTGATGGGTAATTCTTACTTAAGGAGGAAATTAAATTTCGCTTTGAAATGACCTCAGCGCTCTTGCCAATCAAATCTCGCGCCAGAACAACTTTCTCTAGGTCGCCATTCTTAATCTTTTTAACAGCGCTAGCAACTCGGTTTTTCCATTCTGAATCAGATAAGGCACCAGCTTCAAAAATTACTTCACCAATTAACTTTGAATTCTCTAATATTGAAATTGCTGGCTGGTTCTTATCGCCAATCCAAGTAATCCAAGACTTATCTCCACGTTTTCCAATTACTAATTCTGGAATTACTAGTTTTGATTCTTCCGCTGGATCAAAGGCAAATGATGTGAAAAGTATTGGCCCGGTTCCGCTGCCATGAACGGTATTTTGAATTTTTAGGGTAGCTAGTTGTTCGTGCCACCATTTTCTGGCATCTACAAATCTATTCTTACCTTTTACGCTGGTGCTCTTCCACTCCCCAAAACCAATCAGACCATCGCCGCCACGAATCCAAGACGCAGAGAGTTCTAATTCAGTCGCAATTAACTCCAGGGCTGGATGCTCACCAAGAAGTTCAGTAGTTATATTTGTCGACACTTTAATTTAAGTCTTGGTTGTTAACGCTTTGAAACAAATTTCCATACTGCAGG
>CAXNFK010000101.1:0-4515 GCA_964201775.1 Candidatus Nanopelagicaceae bacterium | reverse complement strand
ACCAGATAAAGCACCTTCGATGGAAGCGCTGAGTTCGGTTCTCGCACTGGGTCTTTTCCCAACCGCAATGGCATTTATTCTCTTCTTCCAATTGATCAAAGACATTGGAACTGCTCGAGGTTCACTAGTTACATATCTAAATACTGCATTCGCAGTAATTCTTGGTGTAATTATTCTTCGAGAACCATTCACCCTTGGAATCGCTCTTGGCTTACCACTAGTTTTAATCGGCTCTTACTTTGCAAGCCGAAAAACTGTTACTTCCGATCAATAAATCCTAGCTTTGTAAGCGCCTTGGCATCTCGCTGCCATTCCTTATTAACTTTCACATGCAGCCCAAGGAATATCTTGGCATCTAAGAAAGTTTCAACCGAACCTCTTGCTCGAATTCCAATATCTTTCAAGCGAGATCCCTGAGGTCCAATAACAATCGATTTCTGACTATCCCGTTCGACATGAAGTGTTGCATGGATATCGAAGAAGTCTTTTCCTTCACGCTTTGTCATCTCATCAATGGTGACAACAATCGAATGCGGAACTTCCTCGTACAGATTTTCAATTGCCGCTTCACGGATTAACTCAGTAATTGTCATTTCAGATGCTTGGTCTGTGGTTATATCTTCTGGATAAAGCGAAGGTGAAATTGGAAGTTTTTCTGCCAATAAACTTAAAAGTAAATCTGTCTGATCCTCGTTCTTCGCTGATATCGGCACTATCTCGGCAACGCTTAATCCCACTCTTGCCGCAAACTCCCCAACTTCAATCAACTTTGCGAGAAGAGTTTCTTGTTTAACGCTATCGGTTTTTGTGACCGCGATTAGAACTCGACGTTGATTCAAAACCTGTTTTGCAATGTATTCATCACCAAAACCAATTTCTTCATCAGCTGGAAGACAGATTAGAACTGCGTCAACGGACTCTAAATTCTCGGAGACCATTGAATTCAGCCTTGATCCAAGAAGCGTCTTTGGCTTATGAATGCCGGGAGTGTCCACAACAATCATCTGGAAATCAGGCTTGGAGATAATTCCCCGAATCGGGTTTCTAGTTGTATTTGGATGCTTCGATGTAATAACAATCTTGCGACCAACTAAAGCATTTACAAGAGTGGATTTGCCAACGTTTGGTCGCCCAATAATTGCGACGAAACCAGCTTTATGTTCAACACTCATGCCTGAATTCTCTCACTTAATGCTTATGGGCTTCACCAATTCCATAACTTCAGATACCGAAGAAACTAACTCTGCAACCCGTTCAATGATTAATCGATGGCAGCCCTCGCTTGTTGGTGAATTTATCGGCCCAGGCACTGCCATAACGGGGCGAAAGATTTCTGCCGCATCACGTGCGGTTCGAAGTGAACCACTTCTAAATGCAGCCTCAACTACAACTGTTGCCTTAGATAGCGCCGCTATTAATCGATTTCTAGTCAAGAAACGATGTGGAATAGCAGGAACATCAGGCATTACTTCGGATATCAATAATCCACTCTCGCTTATTTCCGCAAATAACCTTTCGTGCGTAGCGGGATAATTTTTATTAAACCCGCCACCAAGAACTGCAACGGTAACTCCTTCCCCAACCAAGCAACCTTTATGCGCAGCTGCATCAATTCCAATAGCGCCGCCACTTATAACTGCCCATTCATGATCGGCAACACCAACTCCAAAATCACCAGCGATCCGTTCCCCGTATTGCGTTGGGTTTCTAGTTCCAACAATTGAAATTGAGTTAACTAAATTTGGTAAATATTCGCGCTGCCCTTTTATAAGAAGTGCGATGGGTGGCGCCGCTAAGTCGTTTAACGAAACCGGCCAATCGGCATCTTCTGGAGTGAGAATAAATGCACCGGCTTTTGTAATCTCCGAAATAATCTCTTCACCAGAACTTAGTTTGAGGCGTTCTGTAATTTTTCCAGCTGTGCTGTAATCGTTTTTAAGTAGGCGATCTCGAACTTCGACTGGTCCTAATTTCATTATCTCTTCACTCCATGATGCGGAGCCACCTTCAATGGCTGCAAATAACTGAGCCCTTGCTATTGATGTACTCATGCCAACATCTCCATTCCTTCGCGTAGCCGAAGCGCCGATTCCACATCTTCACGGCTTGGTATTGAATGGCCATTTGCGTCAGCAATACTCCAAGAAATACGGAGGACCTTGTGGAATCCCCGTGCGCTTAAGCGTTCATTATCCAATTCAGTATGTAAGAAATTCATTCCCAATTTTTCGGCGCGATATCTCTTGCGTAATTCACTTGGCGGAATCTGCGAATTTAACTTCCAAGGGCTTCCGCTAAATCTTTCATCTGCTATTGCTCGCGCAGCAATAACGCGTTCGCGCACAACAGCACTTGATTCGCCAAGCTCATCGCTAGCCATTTCAATTCGACTCGGTGAATCTACAAAGACTCGAATATCTATTCGATCTAGTAACGGGCCGGATAAACGTTGCAGATATCTGCGAATCGCGACTTGTGTACACGTGCAACTTCGGCCACGACCACTGAAGCGCCCACAGGGACATGGATTCGCAGCAAGAACCAACATGAATCTTGCGGGATACGTAACAGATCCAACAGCTCTAGAGATAGTTACATTTCCGGATTCAAGAGGTTGACGAAGTGAATCTAGAACACCTCGTGCACATTCAGGTGCTTCATCGATAAATAGAACACCTTGATGAGCAAGCGATGTTGCACCTGGTCGGATTGCATGAGCACCACCGCCAATCATTGCGGGCGCAGTTGTTGTGTGATGTGGTGCAACAAAAGGTGGCAACTTAGAAAGGAGTTCGCGATCTAACAGTGTCCCTGCAATTGAATGAATTGCTGTAACTTCCAAAATTGATTCTTCATTTAGTGGCGGAAGGATTGAGGGAATTCGTTCGGCCAACATAGTTTTTCCAGTTCCGGGTGGCCCAATAAATAAAAGATGATGGCCACCAATTGCCGCAACCTCGAGAGCTCTGCGCGCACCAATTTGCCCGGCAACATCACATAAATCTAGGAAATAGTCGGAACCAGATTCGAGGATAGCTTCTGGAGAATCTGGAACTTCTCTACTTCGTAAATAATTCAGAGCATCGCGAAGTGAAGTTATTGCAATGACATCGATTCCAGACACGCATTTGGCTTCCGCATAATTTACAAATGGCACCAACGCTTTTGTGAAACCATATTTTTTTGCTGCAAGAACTGCAGGTAACACGCCTCGGACGCTGCGCACTTGCCCATCTAAAGCCAGTTCACCTAGGTAAATGGTGGTGCCAGGTTCATCTTTAGGAATTAATCCCTGTGCCATTAACAAAGTTAAGGCAATCGGAAGATCGAATGCAGATCCGCTCTTTGGTAACCAGGCCGGCGATAGCGAAACCGTGACTTTTTTATTTGGCCACACTTCCCCACTATTGACTAGCGCTGCTCGAACCCGATCCTTAGATTCATTTAGTGCGGCATCAGGTAAACCAAGCAAAATGTAACCTGGAAGGCCATCAGAGATATCTACTTCGACATCAATCAGATTTCCGATTAATCCAGTCAGCGATACTGTGGAAGTTAGCGCCAGCGCCATTAAAGAACTGCTATTCGATAGTCAATTTCAAACTTCTCGCCTTTAGAAATCAATACTGCTGCGGCATCTATTCGATATTCAAAGCCCCATCTGTGATGAACTGTTAACCAAGCCAATGCCAGTTTTTGTAAGCGATATGCCTTGTCCCGAGTGATGGCTTCGAGTGGATGACCGAAAGCAATACTGGTGCGAGTCTTAACCTCAATAAAAACAACGATCCCGTGCTCTGACATTGCTACCAGATCGATTTCACCTTCTCGAATTCGCCAATTTCGGTCCAGAATTTCATAATTTTTTCCAACTAAATATTTAGCTACAAAATCTTCACCAAGTGCACCAATTAATTGTTTTGTTCCCATAGTTGGGTGAGGCTAAAGCAATAGCAAAGAGCGATTAAAACATTCTGGCTTACTTGTGGGGAACTAAGTCCTGTTCATAAGCGCTGCAATATTTGCAAATGACTCGCGATGGATTTCGCTAACTCCTAATTCGCCCAAGGCTTTTGTGTGGGCTGCGGTTATGTAACCCTTGTGTTTGGCAAGGCCATATCCCGGATACTTCGCATCCAACTTAATCATTACGCGATCGCGATAAACCTTAGCCAGGATTGATGCTGCGCTGATTGAGATCGCAACTTGATCGCCTTTCCAAACCGCAAGGTTTGGTATTGCTAAACCCTCAATTGGATAGCCATCGGTTAAGACATAATCCGGGACTACATCTAACGAGTTGATTGCCCTACGCATACCTTCAAGATTTGATTTATGAAGTCCAAATTTATCAATCTCTTCAACTGAAATATCAATGATTGAATAACTTAGCGCCTGTTCTCTTACGACATCAAAGAGTTCTTCGCGCACTTTTTCCGATAACTCTTTGGAATCTCGAACCTTCGAAAGTTCTTTTGCAAAGGGATCTTTAAGGATTACCGCTGCTATTACTAG
>CAXNFK010000100.1:0-4609 GCA_964201775.1 Candidatus Nanopelagicaceae bacterium | reverse complement strand
CAAGTGTTGTACGACGCTTCTTTGCGGCGTGAACGCCACGTTTTACTCTTGCCATGGTTTATTCCTTCCTGTTACTTCAAGCCGAGCATGCGCTTGGCGGTGAATGAGTTTGGTGCCTTAGCTACTGAATCGCCGCTAAGACGACGTGTGACGCGAGATGACTTGTGTTCAAGAAGGTGGCGCTTTCCTGCACGTTCGTGCATGACCTTGCCAGTTCCTGTTAAACGGAACCGCTTCTTTGCTCCGCTGTGCGTTTTCATCTTTGGCATTCGCTAACCTCCCAGTTAGTTGTTTACTAAAACTTTTAAACTTCTGTTACTTCTTCTTCGACTACTTCTTTCTTACGGCTAGCAACCTTCGCGGCTTTCTGCTGCGAAACTGACTGGCCCTTCTTTACATTCGTTCCTAAAACCATTGTCATATTTCTGCCCTCTTGCTTTGGCGCGAATTCAACAAAAGCTACTTCTGATAATTCTTCTGCGAGTTTCATAAGTAGGCGATAACCGATTTCAGGTCTTGCTTGCTCACGTCCACGGAATTGAATTGTCACCTTCACCTTGTCGCCACCCTTGAGAAAACGTTCGATATGTGTTTTCTTAGTTTCGTAATCATGTGGCTCGATCTTTGGTCGAAGTCGCATTTCTTTCACAATAATATGTGTTTGGTTCTGTCTAGCCTCACGAGCTTTTTGTGCGATTTCGTATTTGTACTTACCGAAATCCATCACTTTACAAACTGGAGGTTGGGCTTCTGGTGCAATTTCAACGAGATCTAAACCGACTTCATCTGCCATTTTTAGTGCAGTATCGATATCGACAACGCCTACTTGCTCACCGGAAAAACCAATCAGACGAACTTGCGGAACGCGAATCCGATCGTTGATTCTTGGCTCAGTGCTGATAACTTCCCCTCCCTGGTAAATCGCTTCTTGTGAAGCAGGCGGAGGCAGTCGCAAATGCAGGTTAAAAAACCTGTAATGACCTACTCGCCGAAGCAATGAAGGTGGGAGCGACTAGCTCCACTTGATTGCGCAAGGTTACCTCAGGATCTCTGTAACCAGAAATCAGCTTCCGATCGCGTGAACTCCACCGTCTACGTGGATGATTTCCCCCGTGGTTTTTGGGAAAAATGGTGAGAGCAGGGCAACTGCTCCTTGGGCTGCCGGAACTGGATCTGCAACATCCCAGACAAGTGGCGCCTTGGTATTCCAAACATCTTCGAACTCTTGAAACCCTGGAATTGATTTCGCTGCCATAGTTTTAATAGGACCCGCCGCAATCAAATTGCAGCGAATATTTTCGCCACCTAAATCACGAGCTAGATATCGATTCGCGGACTCAAGCCCTGCTTTAGCTACACCCATCCAGTCATATTTTGGCCAAGCAACAGTCGCGTCGAATGTTAAACCAACAAGTGCTGCGCCTTGCTCTTTGCGAAAGAGCGGCTTGCAGGCCATCGCAAGAGATTTATAGGAAAAAGTTGAAACGTGAACAGCCGTTGCCACATCTTCCCAGGCGGTATTTAGAAAATTACCACCAAGTGCTGCTTCAGGTGCGAAACCGATTGAATGGACTACGCCATCTAAATGCGGGAAATGTTCTTTTACTAAGGAAGCTAAACGATCCAAGTGTTCAACGTTTGTCACATCTAATTCTAGAACTGGGGCCGGCTTGGGCAATCTCGCGGAAATTCTCGTCGTGATACTTAACGCGCGCCCGAAGGAGGTAAGAAGAACATTTGCGCCCTCTTCTTGTGCAATGCGCGCAATGTGAAAGGCAATGGAAGATTCAGTGAGTACACCTGTTACCAAAATATTCTTGCCAGCTAAAATTCCCATTAGTTCCCCATTCCTAATCCGCCATCAACCGGAATAACTGCCCCACTTATGTAAGCACCTGCCGGCGAAGCTAGGAACGCAACTACTCCAGCAATCTCATCAGCTGTGCAGAAACGACCAAGTGGAACTGCTGCCACAATTTCAGCTTTCCGATTTTCATCCAAAACTGCAGTCATATCGGTATCAACAAAACCTGGGGCAACAACATTCGCGGTGATGCCACGACTTCCAAGTTCGCGTGCAAAACTTCGCGCCATACCAATCAACCCACTTTTAGTAGCCGCATAATTTACCTGACCAGCAGAACCAAGCATTCCTACAACTGAGCCAATAAATATCATTCGACCAGATTTTTGTTTCATCATCCCTCGTGTGCATGCCCTCGCAACACGGAACGCACCATTCAAATTAGTATCTATTACGGAATCAAAATCAGCATCGCTCATGCGCATGACAAGACCATCTTTAGTTATGCCGGCATTTGCGACAAGGACATCTATTCGGCCGTACTTTTTTTCGATACTGGCGATTGCAGAATTAACACTCTCGGAATCCGTTACATCCATGATTACGCCTTCAAAGCCAGTGGGCGAATTACCTGATCGATGTGTGACTACAACTTGGTAGCCATCGTCCTTAAATTTATTGGCAATTGCTAGACCAATTCCGCGATTGCCGCCCGTAATTAAGGCAACTTTCAAATCAGATGTCATGGGAGAAACTTACCTGTTACTCCTGCGTAGCCATATCTTTACACGACTACTGAAGCGAAAAATTTGGCTCGTCCCCTTAGAGTTGTCCCATGACCACGACGCCGGAACAACCTAAAAAAACGGTATCCGCATCTATTTCAAATGTTGGTCAACCACTTTCAAAAGACCAGTCTTCTCGGGCTCGAAAATACTTCATCTCGATGATGATTAGAACCTTGTGTTTCATTCTCGCGGTTATTTTGCCAAGTCCATATCGATGGATCGCATTATTCGGAGCCGTGGTTCTTCCATACATTGCAGTCATCGTTGCGAATGCCGGACGCGAAACTGTAAAAGGAAATTCCGCCATCTACGCTAACAAAACCAAGGAAATTGGAGCCGAATAACGGGTGAAGCGGTTCTTTAATCCAATATCCCTGCTACAGACCTTCGTCGCGCTGCTACTTATTGCTGGTTGCTTGTTCGCTTCACAATGGCAATTCGCTAGGGGTTCTACCCAATCTCAAACCAATAAGATAATTGCAAAGAATTTAGAACTTCCGATATTAACGTTAGCTGATTTTGATAATTTAGATCCAGTTGCCAATCAATGGCGTACCGTGAAAATAACTGGAAACTTCTCGCCTGCGAATCAGGAGCTAGTTCGCAACCGATATTACGAAGGAAAATTTGGTTTTGAAGTATTAACACTTTTTAAAAGCACCGGGGGTGAAAATTTCTGGGTGGACCGGGGGTGGGTAGCTGCTGGACCCAATGCGGCAACTCCCCCGAAAGTTACACCTGCGATCGAAGGCAATGTTGAGATAACCGCACGCATTCGTTCCGAGAACTTGAGCCGGCAATTACAGGGCTCTTTCTTCGTAACCCGAGTCGAAACTGAGAAACCAAAATCAATTACAAAGCTTCAAGGCATCGATGCAAAACCATATTATCTAGATCTACTTCCTAGTGAAGATGGGAAGATTGAGCCACTAACAAATATTGAGTTACCAGAATTAAGCAATGGTCCCCACTATGCATATGCAATTCAATGGCTTGCCTTTGCAGCACTTGCATTAATCGGAAGAATTTTGCTCTTCCGCGAAGCCAAGAGATTGTCTCTGGTAAAGATCGAAATATAGACCGCCCTTAGCGACAAGTTCATCGTGTCTACCCGATTCAATTACCCGTCCGTTTTCAATTACCAATATTTGATCTGCCTGCACAACAGTTGACAGTCGGTGTGCAATCACAATACTTGTCCGACCAGCAAGGGCGCTTTTAAGTGCTTCCTGAACCAGCGCTTCACTCTCGGAATCGAGATGAGCGGTGGCCTCATCGAGCACAACGATTTGCGGTTGCTTTAGAAGCAATCTCGCAATTGCTAACCTTTGTTTCTCGCCTCCAGATAATCGATGTCCACGTTCGCCAACAACTGTTTCCATCCCATTTGGAAGTGATCGAATAAAATCTCCAATTTGTGCGGCATCACATGCGCTCCACATTTCCTCATCACTGGTATCTACTTTGGCGTAGCGCAAGTTCGAAGCGATACTCTCGTGAAGCATGTGTGAATCTTGCGTCACTATTCCAATCAATGAACGAAGTTCCAGAACTGTGGAGTCCCGGATATCAATTCCATTTATTAGAATTGACCCTTTAGTTACATCGTAGAGTCTTGGCAAAAGTCCAGAGATGGTGCTCTTTCCCGCTCCCGAAGGTCCCACTATCGCAGTTAGAGTTCCTGGTTCACATCTAAAGGAGACGTCACTTAGCACTTCTCCGCTTAAAACCTTTTCAGGTAAAGATGGCGCTTCAAGTGAGGCGATAGAAATTTCATTAGCTTTTGGATAAGTAAAACTCACATCTCTGAATTCAACAGATGGCATGTTCCTAGGAATATGCACTGGGTTAATTGGATCCTTAACCATTGGTTCTAAATCCAAGACTTCAAATACGCGCTCAAAGGAGACCAGCGCGGACATCACATCAACGCGAATATTAGAGAGCGAGGTAAGTGGCCCATATAACCGCGCGAGAAGTGCTGTGATGGCGAGCAGTGTTCCAATTGTGATTTCTT
>CAXNFK010000099.1:0-4614 GCA_964201775.1 Candidatus Nanopelagicaceae bacterium | reverse complement strand
AAGAATTACAACGCGAGAAGATCTATCGATTGCTAAATCAACATCGGTAAAGATTTCTAGCGAGCCGTAAGACTTACTTAAACCAGTTGCCATAAGTGGCGTCTTGCCACAAGGCGCTGGGGTAGGGAAGCGAAGTTTTGCAACCTTGTCAGATTTACGAACATCTTCAAGATTAGAGATAAGTGATTCGGCGCGACGTAACATTCCTTGAGCGGCAGTTGCTTTTGAAGCTTTAGCACGCATCTTCTCGCCCTGCTTCTGCAATATTTCTGCCTTCTTCTCCGCATTAGCGCGTTCTTTCTTGCGGCGATGTTCTTCAGCTTCGAGTTGCAATAAATATTTCTTCCAGCCCATGTTGTAGACATCGATAACGTTTCGGTTTGCATCAATATAGAAAACCTTGTTTACGACTGTTTCGATTAAGGCAACATCGTGAGAGATAACCACTAGGCCGCCCGAATATCTTGTTAGGTAATCGCGCAACCAGTTAATGGATTCAGCATCCAAGTGGTTTGTGGGCTCATCGAGCAGAAGTGTTTCTGCGCCACTAAATAGCAGGCGGGCAAGTTCAACGCGGCGACGTTGACCACCAGATAGAACTTGAATTGGCTCTTCAAATAGGCGCTCTGGTAATCCCAGGTTTGTTGCAATTGATTCTGCCTCGGCCGATGCGCCATATCCACCAGCAGCATTGAATTCGCTATCGACGCGGGCATAACGTTCGAGCGCAAGTTCTAATTCTTCTGGAGTCGCAGTTGCCATTGCTTCTTCGGCTTTGCGCATTCGTACAACAATTTGATCAAGTCCACGCGCAGATAAAATTCGATTTATTACAGATTCTTCTTGATCGCCAGTTCGTGGATCCTGGGGGAGATATCCGATGCTTCCGGTGCGGGTTATCTGGCCACCTGCGGGAAGTATTTCTCCTGCTAAGCACTTTGCAAGGGTTGATTTACCGGCACCATTTCGGCCAACGAATCCGATGCGGTCACCGCTATTGATTCGGACTGCGACATCTTTAACTAAGAGTCTTGCGCCAGCTCGGAGTTCAACGCTTTGAGTGGCAATCACTGAGCGATACTCCCACACCTAGACAGTGCCGATTCCCGCAATAGCAGCACTTTGCTTTCAAGTTGCAGATGCAAATTACTTGCAATAAAATTTGGGCATGCATATCCCTGACGGCTTTATCGATCTTCAGACCTCCGCGATTTTTGCTGGGGCGGCAGCTATTTGTGTGGGTGTCTCACTCAAGGGCGCTAGAAAAGAACTTGACGATAAAAGTGCGCCATTAGCCGGACTAACGGCTGTGTTTATTTTTGCAGTTCAAATGTTGAACTTCCCAGTTGGAGCTGGAACTAGTGGACATTTACTAGGAGGTGCCTTAGCTGCAGTGCTTGTTGGCCCTTGGGCCGCAACACTGGCGCTTACAGTTGTTTTGTTGATGCAAGGATTCCTATTTGCTGATGGTGGATTAAGCGCGATTGGTTTAAATATTTTCAATATTGCGGTGATTGGCGTCTGGGTTGGTTACGGCGTATATCTAATTGTTAAACGCTTGCTTCCAAAGCGCAAAGCTTCTATTGCGCTCGCTGGGGCTATCGCCGGATTTATTTCTGTGCCCGCAGCAGCGTTTGGATTTGTTGTCCAATATGCACTTGGTGGAAATGCAACTTTCTCTTTGACTTCTGTACTCACGGCGATGATTGGAACTCACATAGTTATCGGAATAGGCGAAGCTTTTATTACCGGCCTAACGATTAGCGCAATTATGGCCAGCCGATCAGATTTAGTTCACGGCTGGAAGAGTAATGAAACCAAGCTTTTGATTAAGGGGATATAAATGTCAACTAAGAAAGACTATAAGTTTTATTTAGTGTTCTTCGCGGCGGCTTTGGTTTTGGCAGCGGTCTTCTCTTTCTACGCTTCATCTTCACCTGACGGGCTTGAGAAAGTTGCAGGAGAAATTGGCTTTTCGGATAGCGCAAAAGATCACGCGAATTCAGATTTCGCACTTGCCGATTACGGTGTTGATGGAATAGAAAATGAGCGTTTTTCAGTGGGTATTGCGGGTGTGATTGGAGTTGTAGCTACTGGCGCAGCAGCCAGCGTGCTATTTCTCGCACTTCGTAGAAAAAAAATTGAGTAATTGCTAGGAAGCACTTCAACTTCAGATGTTTCCCATAACCATGAACACAATCATGGTCATGATGTGGGAGAGCGCCTTTATATCCATCGTCATTCAATTGTTCATTCAGCGCCTGCCCACTTAAAGATACTCGCTGGCCTACTTTTTATTATTGTTGGCGTGGCCACTTCAATTTCAAACTGGCAGGCCTTTGCTTGTTATTTTCTTTTAATAGGTTCGGTTCTGGCCATTGCAAAACTTCCGGTTAAAAAGATTTTGGCGCGGGCCACAGTCGAAATTCCATTTGTGCTCTTTGCGTTCTTGATGCCCTTCTTCGGAACAGGCGAGAAGTTTGAAATACTTGGCTTAAGTCTTTATCGCGAAGGGTTACTAGCAGGAGCAGCAATTATTGCGAAGGGAACTCTGGGATTATTGGTCGCAATCACTCTTTCTGGTTCTACGAAAGCTAGAGAAATAATCGGAGGACTCGAAAGATTGCGACTTCCTGCTCTAATGGTTCAAATCGCAACTTTCATGCTTCGGTATGTCAACGTTGTGAGTGATGAAATGGAGCGGATGAAAGTCGCCCGCATATCTCGGGGATTTGAGGCAAGAGGCATCGCAGACTGGAAAATTTTGGCACAAGCTGCGGGCGCACTATTTATTCGATCCTACGAAAGAGGAGAACGAGTGCACCTTGCAATGCTGTCTCGGGGATATTCAGGAAACATGCCAACTATGGATAAGCCAGCTATTACTAATGTTCAAAAATTAATTGTATTTTCATTACCAGCAACTGCGCTATTTATTTTACTTTTAACTAACTTGATTTGGAGTTCACGATAATGAGTAATTCAACGTCAAGTTTATTAATTGAAGGGCTAGCTTTCGCCTATCCAGATGGACATCAAGCGCTCTTCGGAGTTAACTTGAAAGTTTCACAAGGTGAATGTGTCGCAATTCTTGGGCCCAATGGCGCCGGGAAAACCACTCTCGTGCTTCACCTAAATGGAATTCATCCAACCAATGCTGGCAAAGTTTGGATTGCTGGAATTTTGGTTGATGCAAAAGATAAGGAAAGTCTGAGCAAGATTCGTTCTAAAGTCGGTATCGTCTTTCAAGATCCAGATGATCAATTGTTCATGCCAACAGTTGGCGAAGATGTTGCATTCGGTCCTTACAACATGGGGATTAGGGGAGCCGAACTAGATGCTGTAGTAGATACAGCACTGAAACAAGTAGGAATGCTTGAGTTTAAAGATCGCGCCCCGCATCACCTCTCTTTTGGGCAGAGGCGAAGAGTCGCTGTTGCGACTGTTCTCGCGATGAAACCAGAAATTCTAGTTTTAGATGAACCTTCATCAAATCTTGATCCAGCAAGTCGCCGAGAGCTTGCAGATATTTTACGAGAGTTGAAAATTACAACTCTAATGGTTACTCACGATATTCCATATGCATACGAATTATGTGAACGATCAATTATTTTATCCGGTGGCATAGTTGTCGCCGATGGGGACACAAAGACAATTCTTGGCGATGCCAAACTTTTGAAAGAAAATCGACTAGAACTGCCAGTTGGCTTCTCGCTTTAAATCCAAGCATCGTTCCATGTAAAAAGCCCCCCAATTTCTTGGAGGGCTTTTTTAACTTTAGCTCTTAGAGATCGTAATAAAGCTCGAACTCTGCTGGATGTGGGCGCAAGCGAACATAATCCACTTCTTCCTTACGCTTCCAAGTGATCCAAGTATCGATTAAATCCTTTGTGAATACGCCACCCTTAAGCAAGAACTCGTGATCGGCTTCTAGGTTATCTAGAACTGCATCAAGTGAACCTGGAACTTGTTGGATAGAAGCGGCTTCATCGCCTTCTAATTCATACAAGTCTTTATCGACTGGCTTAGGTGGTTCGATCTTGTTTTGAATTCCATCTAGCCCGGCCATAAGCATTGCAGCGAATGCTAGGTATGGGTTTGATGACGGATCTGGACAACGGAATTCGATGCGCTTTGCCTTTGGATTCGAACCAGTGATTGGGATACGAATACATGCAGAACGGTTACGTGCAGAGTAAACAAGATTTACTGGTGCTTCGTATCCTGGAACTAAGCGACGGTATGAGTTAACTGTTGGGTTAGTGAATGCAAGCAATGAAGGTGCATGCTTTAGAAGTCCACCGATATACCAACGAGCCATATCTGAAAGATCGCCATATCCATCACCGAAGAACAATGGCTTGCCATCTTTCCAAAGTGATTGGTGAACGTGCATACCGGAACCGTTATCACCGAATAGTGGCTTTGGCATGAATGTTGCGGTCTTGCCGGCTTCCCATGCAGTGTTCTTAATGATGTATTTAAACTTCATAACATCATCGCCGGCAGACAAAATATCTGAGAAGCGATAGTTAATTTCCATCTGTCCTGCAGTACCAACTTCGTGGTGTGAACGTTCAACAAGAAGTCCGGCTTCGCCAAGTTTCATAACCA
>CAXNFK010000098.1:0-4697 GCA_964201775.1 Candidatus Nanopelagicaceae bacterium | reverse complement strand
ATTCAACTGGAACGTTGAAGTGGTGTTGGATACCTGGAAGATCGATAAAGCGAACATCAACAAGCTTTACATTCTCTTTCTTAATGTAAGCAAAAACTTCTGAAGAATTCTTAAACATTTCTCTCCCGATTTAGGATTAGCCCTCTTGGCTAGGTGCTTCGCTGCGCCGGCCAATGTGGTTCTTGATGGGGAAAATATAGGCGGTCAACGTAAAAAACGGTTAACCGAATTGTTACATTTATGTTTCAATCTTCAGGCTGGACAGCCGTTTGCTACGTTATAGCCTTACCCAATGGTTAAAGCAGGCACGGGTCGACGTTTTATCGCTCTATTGATCGATTGGCTGATGTGTTTGCTCATCGCAAGGCTTGTGGGCTTCGGCTCCACATCCCTGAGCACCCTTGTCATATTTTTCATCGAGGTCAGTATTTTGACCACCCTGCAACAGGCTTCAGCTGGCCAACGAATATTGCGATTGCGGGTTGTTGATTTTACGAATTATGGGCTTGTTCCACCAAAGAAAATTCTTCTTAGAACTTTTTTGATTTGCTTAGTTCTTCCCGCTGTCTTTACTCGAGACGGCAGGGGATTGCACGACTGGGTTGCGAATTCAGTAGTTGTTAGAAATTCTAAACAGAACAGTTAATTAGCGTTTAGGAATTTTTGCATTGCGATTCATCGCCATTGGTCCTTTAGGAATTGGCATGTTTAATCCGCCAACGGCCTTCAATCGACTGCGAAGTTCGCGAAGCTGAATTTTATTTAGCTTCTTAGGTAACTTCTTTAAATGTTTCTGTAACTTGCGGAGTGGAACTTGACCGTTTCCATCACCAATAATTACTTCAGTTAGTGCAACACCAGGAATGAAACGTTCCATCTTGCGACGTTCATCTTGCAACAATTGTTTAACTGCTGGGCTACCTTCGCCAACCAGAACAATTCCGGCGCGACCAACACTTCGGTGCACCATATCTTGGTTACGTGCAACACTTACGGCGGCAGTGGTTGTGAAACCTTTTCGAATTGCCATTAGCACTGAGGCACCTGCTCCAAGTTGATCCTGGATTGAGAGAAATGCTGCGGTATTTGCTTGGCGCGTAAAAATGAAGAAGGCAAAGAGAAATGCGATTGGGAAGGCAATAATTGTGAAATAAATTGGGTGATTAAATTGCAACCCAAGAACTACTCCAATACTTAAAACAACTACAAAAGATAAAGCCATCCACAACAAAGCAATTGGCTGATGCTTGCGAACTAAAGCGAAGGCATCTTTCAGAACCTTCACTTGTCCCTGTTTTTCGCCAGCAGCCTTCTCGGCCTTTGCTTTTCTCTTAAATAGTGCCATTACGCTTTCTCCTCTTTGCTTGCTTTATCGCTTTCCTGTTTCAGTAAATGCTCGGCCCATTCTATTTCAACTTGCTCTGGTGTTGGCGCGGTTCCACCAAGTCGTGCTGGCGCCCAACGTTGTCCCACGTGTGAATCTGGATAGGTATTTTGGACTTGAGTTAAAAGATCTTTCATTAATTGCCGCAACTTAGTTTCTGCCTCATCAACATCTTGGCCTTTTTTCACGATAAATGGTTCACCAAATGAAACCGTAATCGGGAATTTATTGCGCTTCCAATTGGCCTTAACTTTCTTTGTAATTATGCGTTGGCTTCCCCAAACAATTGTCGGAATTATTGGAGTATCTGATCCCATTGCTAAGCGAACAGCGCCGGTCTTTAATTCTTTGATTTCGAAGCTTCGACTAATTGTTGCTTCTGGGAAAATTCCAACGATTTCTCCAGCACGCAGATAACGAAGCGCGGCTACGAAAGAACTAGAACCACTTGAGCGGTCGACCGAAATATGGTGCATGCCGCGCATAAGTGGGCCGGCAATCTTGTGATCAAAGATCTCTTTCTTAGCCATAAATCTGACGTATCGTTTGCGAGGTAGAACCGCTGTGCCAGTTAGCGCAAAGTCCAGATAGCCAATGTGATTAATTGCGAGAATTGCACCACCGGTTGCTGGGATATTTTCGCTTCCTCGGAAATCAAATTTCAAACCTAGATATTTCCAGACCGTCTTAATAGTCACAACAACTGGGGGATAGACAAAATCACGCATTAAATATTTGCTCGCTTTTCCTGTGCTTGCTTATACAAGCGGCCAGCGCGATAACTAGATCTAACAAGCGGTCCACTCATGACACCAGCAAAACCAATCTCATTTGCTTCTGCGCTTAGCTCTACAAACTCATTTGGTTTGACCCAACGTTCAACTGGATGATGCTTTGGGGTTGGCCGTAAATATTGGGTAATTGTTATTAAGTCACAACCTGCCGCATGTAAATCAACAAGTGCTTGTGTTACCTCTTCGCGAGTTTCGCCCATGCCAAGAATCAAATTTGATTTAGTGATTAGTCCGAATGCCCTTGCTTGCGAAATAACATCGAGAGAGCGCTCGTATCTAAAGGCAGGGCGAATTCGCTTAAAAATGCGAGGAACGGTTTCAAGATTGTGAGCGAATACTTCTGGGCGAGTTTCGAATACTTCATTTAAAAATACTGACTTGCCACTGAAATCTGGAGCCAACATTTCAACGCCAGTACCCGGATTAAGTTCGTGAACTTTACGAATTGTTTCGGCATAAAGCCAGGCGCCTTCATCTTCTAAGTCATCACGTGTAACACCGGTGATAGTTGCATATTTAAGTTGCATCGCTTGGACAGATTCAGCAACGCGACGTGGCTCATCGCGATCTAGGGGATCGGGCTTTCCGGTATCGATGTTGCAGAAGTCGCAACGACGTGTGCATTTCTCGCCACCAATTAAGAAAGTTGCTTCGCGATCTTCCCAGCATTCGAAAATATTTGGACACGCAGCTTCTTGGCAGACAGTGTGAAGTCCTTCTTTAGCAACTAGAGAGCGAAGAGCGGTGTATTCCGGACCCATGATTGCGCGAGTTTTAATCCACTCAGGTTTGCGCTCGATTGGAACCGCGGCATTTCGTGCTTCGATTCGAAGTAAAGGACGACCTTCAGGTGCGAGTGTCATTCAGCAATCCGATCTAGAGCAAGCAGAATATGTCGTTCTACAACCGGCAAAACTTCGGAAATTGAAATATCTCTACCTAACTCTTTCGCAAGTGATGTAACACCCGTGTCAGTGAAACCACATGGTGAAATATGATCATACGCGGACATGTCTGGGTTTATATTAAGTGCAAAGCCATGCATCGTTACGCCTTTTGCAACACGAATTCCAATTGCCGCAATTTTGCGATCGCCTTTTGCATCGCGAATCCAAACGCCACTTCGTTCACAATATCTCTCAGTCTTCACAGCAAATTCTGAGCATGCTGCTATCAAGGCGTTCTCAATTTCTCGGACAAAGCCGACAACGTCATTGCGATTTCTTAATTTAATAATTGGGTAACCAACAAGTTGGCCCTCACCGTGCCAAGTTATTTTTCCGCCGCGATCCACATCAATAACAGGAGTGCCATCTATAGGGCGCTCATCTAATTGAGTTCGGCGGCCTGCTGTGTAAACCGAAGGGTGTTCTAACAAAATCAAAGTGTTCGGACTTTCTCCCGAAATCACCCCAGCTTGAATTTCGCGTTGGTATTCCCAGGCTTTTTTATACTCAACAAGACCCAATTGTTCAACCGATATCTGGTTCGATTTAACCCCTGGATTCGAAGTCTTCGCATACATAGGCCTGAGCCTAAGGTAACCTTCGGGTCTTAACCAATTAATACCAACCATAAGGGTAATTAAATCGAAAGGCTCGGCATGTTCTCGGATAGCAAATCAAAAACCTCAAAAATTAAGGGTCGCAAACCGCTCTGGCTGGCTATCGCAGTCGTCATAGCTTGGGTGTCAATCTCTGGGTTTACTGGCCCACTATTTGGCAAACTATCTACGGTTCAAGAGAATAACAACTCTTCATTCTTGCCCGAAGATTCCGAAGCAACAAGAGCTGCAAATGCGATCACAAAGTTTTCAGATAGTGCAAATGATCAAATTCCAGCGTTAGTTCTATTTACTGGCGAGATCACTCCAGAGAAAATTGCATCAGCAGAAGCATTCGCACAAAACCTAGGTTCAAAAATCTTGGTTCACAGTGATGGAAAATTATTAACAGATGCCGATGGCAAAGAAATCTCGATACCAATTTCTGATTACTTCATTGAAGGTGTACCAATAACTACATTCCCGTCGGAGGATGGGAAAGCAATTCTTGCTAATTTTCCAATTAGCGTTCAAATAGCAACTGAACTACTTCCAGATGGAAAAGAACCAGCGCTTCCTGGAGTAGTCGATGCGATTCGCTATTACGCAACAGATTTTGCCAAAATCAATGGGTTTGTAACTCATACAACTGGTTTTGCCGGAATTTTGGCAGACCTCTTTGGTGCATTTGGAAGTATCGACTCAGCGCTCTTGCTTACGACTGGTGTCGTAGTTGCTCTGATTTTGATTGTTGTTTACCGCTCACCAATTCTTTGGATTCTTCCGCTGTTATCTGCGGGAATCGCCTTAACGCTTTCTGGTGGGGTGGTTTATCTATTAGCAAAGAATGATGTGATTACTCTCGATGGCCAATCACAAGGAATTCTTTCGGTATTGGTTTTGGGCGCTGGAACCGATTATGCGCTCTTGTTAATTGCCCGTTATCGCGAGGAACTTCATCATCACGAATCTCGCT
>CAXNFK010000097.1:0-4860 GCA_964201775.1 Candidatus Nanopelagicaceae bacterium | reverse complement strand
CTGGAATGTCCGGGATATCGCCATGCTACGAAGTGGCGAATTTTCGCTGCATTTCGTTGGCGCCAGTCCCAGTCTAGAAATAGTTCGTCTTGTGGAATTGGGTTGGATTAAAAAGAGCAAAGAGAACCTAACTGGGCAAGCTGCCATAGCTAAAAAGACAATTGTTCATTGCTCCGATTCGAGCGTCTCAGATATCTCGCTAATTAAAGCGGGCTTAAAACTTGGAAATGTTTTAGTTGTTATGGCAGAGACTGGATATGTGAACGCAATAGCCTGCCAAAAATGTCGTAATCAGGCGCGATGCGAATGCGGTGGAAAAATCTATCTCCCAAGTAAAGGATCGGAACTCACTTGCGCCATTTGCGAGAAGTCGCAGAAGGATTTTGTCTGTGATTGGTGTGGTGGTCAGACCGTCCGTTCGATTTCAAAGGGTTCAAGCCGTTTTGCTGAGGAGATAGCGAAGGCAGTTCCGGGATTCCGAGTTTTGCTTAGTAAAGGTGGTTCTCGAATTGATTCGCTCCCAAAGAGTTCAGAGAATCTTCTAGTTGTTGCGAGCTATGGTTGTGAACCGGCGGGGGAGTATTCGGCAATTGTTTTGAAATCTTTGGAGAATCTCTGTAATCGCGTGGATCTGCGGAGCATGGAAACGGCACGCAGATTAATTTTCGAGAATAGAAGCCGACTTTCATTCAAGGATGATGCAAAATTGTATCTAGAACTATCATCAGATAATCCAATTGCGCAAGGAGTGATTCGAAATGATTCCTATGGACTCGCACTGAACGAAATGGCCGAACGCAAAGCTTTGAATTTGCCGCCGTTCTGCCGGATTGGAACGTTAACTGGGGAATCCTCTGCGATTCGTCGTCTTGCTCAAACACTTGAGGATAATGATTTATTTAGCGCTATTGCAATTCAAGATGACTTTCGCGAGAAGCTCGGAAATCAAAATGAATCAAAGTTGATTCTTAGAAGTGAGATATCTCGATCAGCAGAATTCTCTGAATTCTTTCGTGACCTTGCCCGCTACCGCGGCATCAAGGCTCTTACTCCTTTACAACTTAAGGTTGATCCATTTGTGATTTAGGTAATTTACTGAGGTTTGGAATAGAATTGAGCCTGTGTCTGTTCAAGAAATAAGGTTATTCGGCGATCCAGTGCTTACTACTCCTGCGAGCCCGGTTATAACTTTCGATAAAGAACTTCGAAATTTAGTCAAAGACTTAACGGAAACCATGTTGGATGCTCCTGGTGCCGGCCTAGCCGCACCTCAGATAGGTGTTTCTTTGCAAGTATTCGTGTGGAACATCGAAGAGAGTGATGGACATTTAATCAATCCGACTCTGGACTTATCAGTGGAGATGCAAGACGGTGAAGAAGGTTGTTTGAGTTTCCCAGGTTTAGTTTATGAAACACCACGTGCCTTTCGAGCGGTCGCTAAAGGGCTCAATATGCACGGCGAACCCGTAACCATTGAGGGGAGCGAACTTTTGGCTCGAGTATTTCAACATGAGACCGACCACCTAAATGGAATCGTATTCATAGATCGCTTGCTAGTTGAAGAGCGAAAAATTGCGATGTCGGATATTAGAAATTCGGAATGGTTTGGGAACGCATCAGCAATGGGTCATACGCCAATCATAAGAATTAGCCCGCATCAAACAAATGGACTGGCACTTTAGATGCAATTATCGATAGCTAGTTCCTCACTTGTAGCAATCCCTATAGTCGAAGCCATTCTGGCGAGCGAACACACCTTAGGATCGATTATCACCAACCCTGATAAACCAACGGGGCGAGGCAAGAAGATTGAAGCGAACGAATTAGCGCAATGGGCCGAAGAAAAAGGTCTCGAGATTTCTAAACCTGCCGACACTTCAGAACTGAACCGACACTTACTTTCATCACAACCACAATTAATTATTACCTGTGCATATGGCAGGCTAATTCCGGTTGAACTTCTGCATGGACCAAGATTTGGTTGGGTTAATTTGCACTTCTCTATTCTTCCGAAATTGCGGGGCGCTGCTCCAGTGCAATGGGCGATTCTCAATGGCGAAACTACAACTGGTTACACGATTTTTAAATTGGATAAGGGAATGGATACCGGCCCGGTCTACGTATCCAAGGAAGTAAACATTAATGAGAGTGACACAACACCAATTCTTTTAGAGAAATTGGCGGTTTTGGCCATCCCTGATTTGCTGGATTTGATTTCAAAAATTGGTAAAACAAAGGCAACACCACAACCTCTTTCAGGCGCAACTCTTGCTCCGAAAATTTCGAAAGAGATGGCTCGTATTGATTGGAATAATCCAACGGAAACAATCCTGCGACAAGATCGCGCGCTCTCAGATAATCCAGGAATTTGGAGCAATTTCAGTGGGGAACGCATCTCGGTTTTCGGTTTAAAAGAAGTAATTCTTGCTAACTCGTTGAAATCACCTGGTGATATCGAAATGGTTGGCGACCAACTTCTAGTGCGAACTTTAGATAGCGTGGTGGAGGTAAGCGAAGTTACCCCTGCTGGTAAAAAACGTATGAGTGGCGCAGATTTCGCTAGAGGAGCAAGACTGACCGCAGGTTCTAAGTTTGAGTAGTAAGCCTTTCGCCAAACCAAAACCAGGTGCAGCAAGACTCGTTGCCTACGATCTGGTAAGCCAAGTCAATCGAGGCGGGGCCTTTGCGAACTTACGATTGCCAGAACTACTCGATGAATCAGATTTAGATTTACGCGACCGATCATTCGTCACCGAACTTGCTTACGGCACGTTGCGAATGCAAGGCAAGCATGATTATGCAATTTCAAAGAAAGCTGATCGACCTATCGAAGAGTTAGATGAAAAGATTGTGGATCTGCTTCGAATTGGCATTCATCAAATATTCGAAATGCGGGTTTCTGTTCACGCGGCCGTAGGAGAAACCGTAGAGGTAGCTAGAGCTGTAGCAGGTGAATCAAAGGCTACATATATAAATGCCGTTCTTCGATCGATTTCAGCTGATTTAGATATCTACAATGATTTGGAATCTAACGCGAATATTTCAGATCTTGAAAAACTTTCAATTATTTACTCGCACCCGATTTGGATTATCATTGCATATTATGACCAACTCAAAGACTGGGATGCAGTAAGAGATTTGCTGCGACAAAATAACATCCCAGTAGCCCCACATATAGTTTCTTGGCCGGGCAAGTCGACGGTCTCGGAAATTCTGGAAACTGGGGGAGAGAAGCTTGCGATAGGAACGTATTCAGTTCTGTCGAACCATCTCCCGAATGAATACCCAGCAATCAAGGACAAGCGAGCTGGAATTCAAGATATGGGATCGCAATTAGTCTCAGAAATCTTCTTTGCTACAAGGAACGATACTGCGCAAAAATGGCTTGATCTTTGCGCTGGCCCTGGCGGAAAGGCAGCTCTGCTGCACAATTTATTGCAGGTTGAGAAACCAAACGACGGATTTCTTGCAAATGAACCAACTCAGCATCGTGCCGAACTAGTAGCAAGAGTTGTACCTAAAAATAAGATTGTTTCGTTCGATGGCCGAGATTTTGCTAGTTTCAATGAAACTTATGACCGAATACTTATTGATGCACCTTGCACTGGTCTTGGAGCTCTGCGTCGAAGGCCTGAAGCAAGATGGCGAAGGAGTATTAACGATCTTAAGGAACTTCTTCCGTTGCAACGTGAATTGATCGACTCGGCTTATCAGATGCTGAATCCTGGAGGCATCATTGGGTTTGTAACATGTTCGCCGTTATTGGCTGAAACGAAGAGTCAGGTTTTAGATGCAAAATACCGCCATAAGGACTTGAGAATTCTAGATATTTCAAAATATTCACCCTCTGGTCAGACTGGCGTCAGTGATGATGGAACCATGCAGTTATGGACACATTTAGATGGCTCTGATTCGATGTTCATGGCGTTGCTTCAAAAATCTGCATAGTAAATGAAATAGAATCTCATCAACATATTCGACTGGGGGATTGCAAATTGATTCGAATCTGCCCAAGTATTTTGAATGCAGATCGCAGCAATCTGAGTTCAGAGATTTCTAGAATTGCCAAGCAATCCGATTTTCTGCACCTTGATGTAATGGACAATATTTTTGTTCCCAATCAGACCTTCACACTCGCTGAAAGTCAGAAAATAATTGCTGAATCAGTCCTGCCAGTTGATACACATTTGATGATTGCAGATCCCGATGAACAAGCGCATTTGTACGCGAAGGCTGGTTCAAAAAGCGTAACTTTTCATTTTGAGGCGAGCTCGAAACCTGCCGTGACGATTTCGAAGATAGCAAATGAAGGGGCAAGAGTTGGTGTCGCTCTGAAGCCAACAACGCCATTTCATGTGATTGCGCCGCTTTTGAAAGATATCGACATGTTGTTGATCATGACAGTGGAGCCTGGATTCGGTGGCCAGAGCTTTATGACCGATATGTTGCCAAAGATTCAAGAGGCTCGAACAGAAATTGATGCACATCACTTTGGGAAGATTTGGCTACAAGTTGATGGGGGAATCTCATTGGAAACAATCGCTCTAGCGAGATCTGCAGGGGCTGACACTTTCGTCGCTGGAAGCGCAGTATTTAAAGCAGATATTCCCGGTGTAATGGTTGATCAATTACGAGTACTAGCTGAAAATACCAAACCTAGTCAGTGATATTTAGGTTAAAATTCACCAATGAAGAACTTTGAATCGTTATGGCTGGAATTAAATGAATTAGCACTTGCTAAGCCAGAAGGCTCCGCTACGGTACGCGAACTCGAATTGGGCGTTCATGCCATCGGAAAGAAGATCATCGAAGAAGCGGGTGAAGTTTGGATTGCTGGTGAATACCAGAGTGATTCAGAAT
>CAXNFK010000096.1:0-4939 GCA_964201775.1 Candidatus Nanopelagicaceae bacterium | reverse complement strand
AGTACTTCAGCCATTGGTTGATTCAGGTCAACAGTTACAACGTTATCGTCCAAATGTTCATCGGTTGTGTCTGGCAAGAAATGGGCTGGGTCGCGCTCTAAAACTTCAAGAAAGACGCCCTCTTTAGTGATCTTTGCCTTTGCTTGGCGATCGGCGGAACATGAAACAGCAATCGCAATTGGAAGTGATGCGCCATGGCGAGGAAGGCGAACTACACGAACATCGTGACAAAAATATTTACCACCAAATTGTGCTCCGATACCAAGAGTTCTAGTTAGCTCCAAGACCTTCGCTTCTAATTCAACATCGCGGAAGCCATGTCCGGTTTTGGCATCACCAGCTCTAGGTAATTCGTCCAAGTAATGCGTGCTGGCAAGTTTTGCAGTCTTAACAGTGTGTTCGGCGCTAGTTCCACCAATAACAATTGCCAGGTGATACGGCGGGCAGGCCGCTGTTCCGATAGAGCGCAGTTTCTCATCCAACCAACTCATAAACGATGCTGGGTTTAATACGGCTTTGGTCTCTTGATAAAGGAAAGATTTATTTGCGCTGCCGCCACCCTTTGCGATGAAGAGAAAGTTGTATTCATCTGCATGTTCTGAATCTGAATAAATTTCTACCTGGGCTGGCAAATTGTTTCCAGTGTTTTTCTCATCCCATGTTGTAACGGGTGCGAGTTGCGAGTAACGAAGATTTAGCGAGGTATATGCATCGTAAACACCTTGCGAAATTGATTCGGCATCGTTCTTTGAAGTCAGAACGCGCTGACCTTTCTTTCCCATGATGAGCGCAGTGCCGGTGTCCTGACACATTGGCAGAACTCCGCCCGCTGAAATATTTGCATTCTTCAATAGATCAAGGGCAACAAAGCGATCATTTGGTGAGGCCTCTGGATCCTTCAATATTGAGGCAAGTTGGGTTAAATGTTCTTCGCGTAAATAATGGTTGATATCGTGAATCGCTTCAGCTGTTAACTTTTCCAGAGCTGCTGGTGTGACTTTAAGGAATTCCATTCCTTCGGCGGTGAAAGTAGAAACGCCTTCGGTAGTTACAAGTCGGTACTTAGTTTTATCTGGCCCAATTGGCAGCAAATCACTGTAATTAAATTCTGGCATTATTTTTCCGGTTCCGGTTTTGCAGCGGCAAGTTTTGCCTTTGCGCCGTCGAGCCATTGCTGACAAATCTTTGCGAGCTCTTCGCCACGTTCCCAAAGTGCTAGCGATTGTTCAAGTGTGGCTTGACCTGATTCCAAGGTTGAAACTACCTGGGCCAATTCATCACGGGCCTCTTCATAACTTAACTTTGCTGAATCTTTTGAGGTGGCCATATTCGTAATCTACTCCGTAATTGCGCCAACTTCGCCTTGCGCCAATCGCAATCGAAGTTTCTCGCCGGACTTAACCTCGCTGGCTTTGCGAAGAACTGAACCATCTGATTTTTGCACAACCGAATAGCCACGGTCCAAAGTGGCTTGCGGTGACAGGGTGCGAACTTGGGTTCGCAGGCCACCAATTTCTTCGACCGCAATTGCGATTGCACTACTCATGCTTCGATGAGATCTGGCAACTAGGCCATTGATAATTTCAACTCGGGTAGTAACGATTGTTTGGGGATCGCGCATAACTTGGCGCTCCATAAAGCCTTTGATTTTCGAGAGCTCAAATTCAATTCGGCTTTGAATAAAACGATTAGCCCGATCTTTTAGGCTTGAAATCTTTGTAAGTTCTTCTTCCATATCCGGAACTACGCGCTTACCTGCATCTGTAGGTGTCGATGCTCGCCAATCTGCAACTAGATCAAGGAGCGGGGAATCTTTCTCGTGACCAATTGCGCTAACTATTGGCGTCTGACATTGCGCAACTAAACGCAGTAACGATTCGTCAGAGAATGGAAGCAAGTCTTCGAAGGAGCCGCCACCTCTGGTAATGATAATTACATCCACCATTGGATTTGCTTCTAGTTCGGCCAGTGCGGCACTTACTTCAGAAACCGCAGCAGCATTTGCAACAGCAACTTCTCGAATTTCAAATTGCACACCAGGCCAACGGCGTTTGGCATTTTCAACAACATCTTTGCCGGCATCGCTATTTCGGCCACAAATCAATCCAACAATGTTAGGAAGAAATGGAAGTGGCTTCTTACGTTCTAAATCGAAAAGTCCTTCAGCCGCTAACAAATTCTTTAGCGCTTCAAGACGTGCCATTAATTCGCCAACACCAACCTGGCGCATTTCAGAGATATTAAATGAGAGTGAACCATTCTTCGTCCACCAAGTTGGCTTCGAGCGAATTACGACTCTGGCATTTTGTTCAAGTGGGGCAACTGAATCAAATACATTTTTAAAACATCTGACCGAAATACTCATATCTGCACTGGTATCGCGCAGCCTCATAAAAATAGTCGGCGAACCCGGTCTTACATTGATCTCAGATAGTTCGCCTTCGATCCAAACCTCGCTCAAGCCATCAATGATTGTGCCAATGCGTTCGGAAATCGCACGAACGCTAAATGGTTGCTCTGGCTCACCTGACACGGGTCGATAGTAATCGGGATACCAATTAGACTTCGCAAATGACTTTAGGAAATAAACGGGTCTTATTGGCTGCGCCCCGCGGATATTGCGCCGGGGTTGATCGCGCCGTTGTAACGGTGGAAAAAGCCTTAGATCTATATGGTGCGCCAGTTTATGTTCGTAAGGAAATTGTCCACAACAAACATGTAGTCGCAACTCTTGAAGCTCGCGGTGCGATATTTGTATCGGAAAATGAGGAAGTTCCGGAAGGCAAGACGGTAATTTTCTCGGCCCACGGAGTTTCACCAGCGGTTCATGCCAGCGCAGCTTCTCGTAACTTAAAAACAATTGACGCAACCTGTCCGCTAGTTACAAAAGTGCATCATGAAGTTAAGAGATTTGCTGCGGAAGATTTAACTATTTTATTGATTGGCCACGAAGGTCACGAAGAGGTTGAGGGCACGGCTGGGGAAGCACCAGATCACATTATTTTGGTCGACGGCGTAGATGGCATCGCAGATATAAAGGTTCCAGATGAAAATAAAGTTGCTTGGTTATCTCAAACAACTTTAAGTGTCGATGAAACGTTAACAACTGTTGCAGCGCTTAAGAAGCGATTCCCGAACTTGATTGATCCACCTAGTGATGACATCTGTTATGCAACACAGAATCGCCAAGTTGCAATAAAAGAGATTGCACCAAAGGCTGATTTAGTTCTTGTAGTTGGATCAAAGAACTCTTCTAACTCGGTTCGCTTGGTTGAAGTTGCCCTTGAATATGGCGCAAAGGCGGCATACCTAATTGATTTTGCGGCAGAAGCCCAAGATAAATGGTTTGAGGGAGTAGAAGTAATTGGCGTTTCAAGCGGTGCTTCAGTTCCAGAAATTTTGGTTACAGATTTACTTAAAGATTTGGCTAGACGTGGTTACGGCGATGTTGAAACTGTTACAGCGATGGAAGAGCATCTGCTCTTTTCAGTGCCACCAGAGCTTCGTAAAGATTTAAAGGCGGCTGGAAAGCTTTAATTTTAGTTACGTGAATATTTGCGTAACAGCGCGAAGTGCGCAGCCCAAGCAATTACCGCACCAGTGATCAGCCAGAGTGCGACTGATGAAAGCGTTGTAATTAAATCAAGACCAATTTTGCTCGGTGAGAAACCAGTTCCACCAATAGTTGCCATTATCAATAGCGTTGAAAGTAAGAAAGCGATTGGCGGATTTACCGCATTAGTAAATGAAGTGCCAGGTCTTCCGAGATAAAGACCGCCGAGAAAACTGGTCAATATTGCTAGGCCAGTAAAGAAGCCAACTTTTGTAAATGTGTATTCCAACGCCTCAAAGATAAAGATAAGAAGGAATTGCAGAACAATAACGCCAGGCACTTTTAATCCAGGACCTTTAACTGCTTTAGATCTAACTGCATCCATGGTGCCGCTCATTTCTCATCATCCTCATCTGTAATCTCTTCAACTTCAATAAAATCTTCTGGTGCGTCCAAGGCTAATTTACTCTCCAGAATTCGCAAATTTTCCGATACTTCTGGAAAGGCTTTAAGTGGTTTTCCGGAAACATCGAGCGACTTCATCTTCTTCGCAGCGCTAAGCACAGTGGTTTCGGCGGTAGGAATCATTTCGTTGTACGCCTTGAGAGTGCTCTTCAATCGATCACCAACAGTCACAATCTTGTCGTGCAGCGATGAAACATCTCTCAGAAATTTAACTGCCAAAGTTTGAATCTCTTCGGCATTTGCTGCAACGCGATTTCGGCTAAACAAGTAACCCACAGTTCGTAGCAGCGCCATCATTGAAGTTGGCGTTGCAATTGTGACACCAAGACGGAATGAAGTTTCGAGGAAATCCGGGATTGCTTTAACAGCCTCGATAAAGATTGCATCAATAGGAGCGTAGAGAATTACGAAATCTGGCGATGGTCCGCGATCGGCATAGTTACGTTTTGAGAGCGCCTGAATGTGTGCAAGTAAATCTTTTGAATGTTCTACTAATAATTGCTTGCGCAGAACATCATCTTCAGTTTCAAAGGCTTCATAAAATCTTTGGAATGGAAATTTGGAGTCGATATAGATAACGCTGCCACCGGGCATATTTATTGTTACATCTGGGATTGCGCCAGAGTCGCCAATTTTTTCAGAGGCAGATTGTCTGGTGAAATGTTCGTTCTCGATTAAGCCAGCGCTCTCTAATAACTTTTCAAGATGCGCTTCGCCAAATTTTCCGCGGGTCTGCGAACTTGCGAGCGCCCCGGCAATCGCACGAGTCTGCTTAACTAAATTCTCATTATGGCTAGCCATAGATTTAACTTGTTCAGTAATTTCAGTTTCTGCGCGGACTCGACGTAAATCTGCCGCCCCTGCTGCTTCGGTTAATTTCTCAACCGTCTTCTTCATTGTTTCTAATTCATCAGTCAATTT
>CAXNFK010000095.1:0-4995 GCA_964201775.1 Candidatus Nanopelagicaceae bacterium | reverse complement strand
TCCAGAACAAATACTTTGGTTGTTGAGAATGGAATCGTCGTAGATATGACTGACGGATATGCAGATGTTGCAGGTGCGATACCTGTTGGCTTTGTATATGTAGATGGTCAGAGCATTGGTGAGATAACTGAAAGCTCTCTTAAAGATCGACGAATTCTTGGCGAAGAAGGTTTCATTTCAGTTGTTGTAGTTATCGAATCTCAAACTGGAAAAATAGTTGCGGGTCCAGATATTCATGCCCGAGGTTTTACCGAAGATAATGCGCTATTCAATGAAGTAAAAGGCATGATTGAAAAGGCGCTTGCAACAGCGGTGGGCAATGGAATTAATGGAACACATCAATTGCAACAAGTTGTTAGAAAAACAGTAGGAAGTTGGGTTGGCGACAAGCATCGTCGCAAGCCAATGATTGTTCCGGTAGTTATCGAGGTATAGCGGCGCGCCTTAGTTATCGCGTATATCTAACGCTTTAAGGTTAGCCATTATGGCCGCGAGAAAAAAAGCATCAAGTAAGAAATCTGCGGCAGCCAATGGAGCTGCTCGTGGAATTGGTGCAATCTGGAAATTTATTGCAAAAACTATCGGCTCTTCTGTTCGTTTTATCTTTCGCGGCGCCCAGGATTTAGATCCTGCTCACCAACGAGACGGCTTTGCATTCCTTATATTCATCCTTGGTTTAATTTCTGCGGCAGGTGTCTGGTTTAGCTTAGATAACATTGTTGGACATGGAATATATGCTGCCGTGTTTGGTTCAGTAGGACGTCTGGGAATAACTGCACCACTCATCTTTATCTACTTTGCATTCCGCTTATTTAGAGCGCCAGATGATTCAAAGGCAACTGGCCGAATCATTATCGGAACCTTTGTCTTACTTATTTCAATTACTGGCCTGCTTCATATTCTTAATGGCTCTACCGGAACCGGTCAGACCGCGATTAGAAATGGTGGCGGTTGGATTGGCTACGGGATATCAACTCCACTAGTTGCACTAGTAACAACAATTCTTGCAATTCCGATCCTCCTAATATTTCTCTTCTTCGGCATATTGGTTATTACAGCAACTCCAGTATCAAAAGTTTTAGAGCGAATTGGAAAGCTATTCAATTGGGGGAGCGGAAAAGTCTCAGATGCTCGCGCAGCAAGAGCAGAGGAAAAGTTTGAAATTTCAGATACGCCACCATTTGAAACGCCACTTGTTCAAGGCTTCAGGCATGAGGAAGATTTAGAAGAACAAGAAGAGTTAGATGAAGAGAGTTTTGACGAAGAGTTCACGGTAGAAATTCCACGTGAGCTAACACCGGCAAGCACACCGGTAAGTGCGCCCATATCAAGTGTTCCTAAACATGCGAAGCAGATGTTATTAACCGGTGATACAAAATATGAATTACCTTCGATGGATTTACTAAAGACCGGCCCGGCAGCTAAAGCAAAGTCCAAGGCGAATGATGTTGTTGTTGCTGCGCTGACTCAAGTGTTTGATCAATTTGGAGTTGAATGTCGAGTTACTGGATTTATGCGTGGTCCAACGGTTACCCGATATGAGGTTGAACTTGGAAACGGCGTAAAGGTAGAAGCGATTACCGCACTTTCCAAAAATATTTCTTATGCAGTTGCCAGCGGAGATGTTCGAATACTTTCACCTATTCCGGGCAAATCTGCAGTTGGAATTGAAATCCCAAATACTGATAGAGAAATTGTTGCGCTTGGAGATGTGCTTCGCTCCTCAGTTGCTGGAAACGATACCCACCCAATGGTTATCGCACTCGGCAAGGATGTCGAAGGAAACTTTATCTGTGCGAATTTAGCGAAGATGCCGCACTTACTAGTAGCAGGTGCTACCGGTGCCGGAAAATCTTCAATGATTAACTCATTAATTGTTTCAATTCTTATGCGTTCAACACCAGATGATGTCCGTCTTGTAATGATCGACCCAAAGCGGGTAGAACTTACAAGTTACGAAGGAATTCCACATTTAATCGCACCAATTATCACAAACCCAAAGAAGGCTGCCGATGTCCTTGCTTGGGTAGTTCGTGAAATGGATATGCGATACGACGATTTATCTGCCTTTGGATTTAGACATATCGACGACTTCAACAAGGCAGTTCGCTCTGGAAAATTAACGGTGCCAGAAGGCAGCGAACGAATTCTTGAACCATATCCTTATTTATTAGTAATAATCGATGAGCTCGCGGATTTAATGATGGTTGCGGCCCGTGAAGTTGAAGAGTCGATTGTCCGAATTACCCAATTAGCAAGAGCTGCCGGTATTCACTTAGTTATAGCAACTCAGCGTCCAAGCGTTGACATTGTTACTGGACTAATTAAAGCTAACGTGCCATCCCGGCTTTCATTTGCAACTTCAAGCCTTGCAGATTCAAGAGTTATTTTAGATACGCCGGGTGCCGAAAAATTAGTTGGCCAAGGCGATGCACTCTTCTTGCCAATGGGTGCAAGTAAGGCAATGCGTATTCAGGGCGCATATGTTTCGGAGCGAGAGACTGAAGCAATTGTTAATCATGTGAAAGCACAACTACAACCGGTTTATCGACTTGATTTAGCTGCGCCAGTTAAGGCTCACATCATTGAAGATGACATTGGCGATGATATGGATTTGTTATTACAAGCAGTTCAATTAGTTGTTTCAACACAATTTGGATCTACATCTATGTTGCAACGTAAATTAAGAATTGGTTTTGCAAAAGCGGGACGTTTAATGGATTTAATGGAGAGTCGTGGAATTGTTGGACCAACTGAAGGGTCTAAGGCCCGCACCGTATTGATTAGCGCTGAACAGATGCCAGATGTTCTTGAGCAATTACAAGGCAATCTCTAAAACGAAAAGTTGTAATTCAGCCTAGGCCAGGGGCTTGCACTCTTTTCTGGGGTCAGCGTTAAGGGTGAATTAACCCCTTGGTCACTTCCGGACTTGTCCTAAGGCACCTACAGGTTTTACCCTTAGGGCCTTGGAAATCCCCTTCCATGGCTTTAAGTAATTTTAAGTAAGAGGAAAATAAATGAGTTTGGAAAATCTAACTCTCGGCACTGAAATTCGCGATGCTCGCGAACGTGCCGGTTATACAGTTGCAAAAATTGCACAGATAACTCGAATTCGTGAAACTTTAATTAAAGATATTGAATCTGATAATTTTACAAGTTGTGGTGGCAATGCATATGCGCGTGGACATATCCGCACTATTGCAAAAGTGTTGAAGATAAATGCTGATTCACTAATCGAAAAATTTGCACAATCAACTGGCGACTTTGATCGACCAATGATTGATTTATTGGAAGAGAGCCATTTAGTTAAGCCACGTGCACAACGCCCCGCAATTTCTTATAAGTCATTGGCTTCAGTTGCTGCAGGAGTAGTTGCACTTCTGATTGCAGTGCCCGCAGTTATCTCACTCTTCCCAAGTGACAAGACCTCGCCATTGGCTCCGTCAAGCCAAGGTGTGGCCCCTTCAACAGCTGATCAAAACTCGCAAGTTGTCGCTACAAAGACAACTGGTGTTTCCCTAGTTGTTACAGGTATTTCTGGAAAATCTTGGATCGGAATCCAAGATGCAAGTGGAGCTCAAATCTTTAGTGGCTCGATAAAGGTTGGCGAAGCAAAATCCTTTAGTGAGGACCAACTTCTACAAGTAACCATCGGAAATGCCGCAGCAGTTTCGCTCAATGTAAATGGCAAAGAAATTGGAACACCTGGCGGAGTCGGGGAAGTAGTTCGTCTCTCCTTTACCCCAGATAATTCAAATAACGGTTAAGCACCACTTAAAACTTAACCCACTGTAAGATGGCGCAGATGAGCGCCACCGATCAACAAAATACGCTAACCAGTAAGCGACCTCGCACGGTTGCACTCGTAACACTTGGTTGTGCCCGTAATGAAGTTGACTCTGAAGAACTTGCCGGAAGATTATCGGCAGATGGTTGGACTCTTGTATCTGATCCAGCTCTTGCTGAAGTAGCGCTAGTTAATACTTGTGGCTTTATCGAAAGTGCAAAGAAAGATTCAGTAGACGCACTTCTAGAGGCTCATTCGCTCAAAACTAATGGCATAACGAAAGCTGTCGTAGCAGTTGGTTGTATGGCAGAGCGTTATGGCAACGAACTCTCTGAAGCGCTGCCAGAAGCAGATGCAATTTTAGGTTTTGATGACTACGAAGATATTTCAGCTCGGTTGCAGACCATAATTAATGGCGGGTCAATAGCTGCGCATAAACCAAAAGATCGCCGAGCACTCTTACCTATCGCACCCGCTGACCGTCAAAAATTAAATTCGCCAAGCCAACCATTGGCACGTAAGCGTTTAGATAGCGCCCCAATTGCACCGTTGAAGATTGCATCTGGGTGCGATCGCAGATGTTCATTCTGTGCGATTCCAATGTTCCGAGGTTCTTTTGTCTCAAGACGCCCAACCGAGATCATCGAAGAAGCACAATGGCTTGCAGCAGAGGGCGTATCTGAACTCTTTCTGGTTAGCGAAAATACCACCTCATATGGCAAAGACTTTAAAGATATGAAAGTTCTTGAAAACATGCTGCCCGAAATTGCAAAGATTCCCGGCGTTGAACGAATTCGCCTTTCCTATCTCCAGCCAGCAGAGATGCGTCCCTCACTTATTCAAGCAATGGTTTCGGTTCCAAAAGTTGTGCCGTATTTTGATCTCTCATTTCAACATGCAAGTGCAACAGTTCTGCGCAGAATGCGTCGCTTTGGTGATACCGAATCCTTCCTCCATTTAATTACTCAAATCAGAGCCTTGGCTCCGCAGGCCGGAATTCGCTCAAATGTAATAGTTGGATTTCCGGGTGAAACCCAAGAAGAGTTTGATGAACTTGTCGATTTCTTATCTCGGGCCAGACTCGATGCAATCGGCGTATTTGGATATTCCGATGAAGATAAGACTGAAGCACTTACCTTGGAAGGAAAGGTAGATCAGGATGTAATTAACTCACGTGTTGAACTACTTTCTAAGTTAGTAGATGAGTT
>CAXNFK010000094.1:0-5200 GCA_964201775.1 Candidatus Nanopelagicaceae bacterium | reverse complement strand
CCAGTGATTCGTGAAAGCTCGACCGCGACAAGAACATCCTTGTGGGATTTAGTCATTGAAATTATGTAGGTTTCAATAACTTCTGGTCCAAATTTTGCAATCAAATCACGAATTGCGATGAAGGTATCAACCGTGTTTCTTGCTGCCTCATCTAGGTTCTGTAAGTTTTCCAAGCCTACGCTTTCAATCTGGGCAAGAGCGTGGTGATGAGCATCGGAATGTTCGCGAATATCCATAGTTGCGTGAGTAAGACCAAAGCTAGATACCGTGCGAATTATGCGTTCGAGCAATCCGGTTGCAATCAATTCTCCGCGATGTGCGATAAGTGAATCGCGCATTAGATTTAAATCGGCTAAAAGTTGTGATGTGCTTTCATAATCCCGCCCCGGAACATGTGGGCCACCTACTGCATGTCGGCGTTGGGTAAGAATTAATCGGTGGCGAATAGCAGTTGCCTTCAAGCGATATGGCTCTTCAACATTTAATCTACGGAAGCGCTCTTCAATTTCTGGAAGTAGTTCTAGGTCTTTCGCAACTGATGCATCTAAATCAGGAGTTGTTCCAGAAATACGGGTTGATACTGAAAGTGCTTGGCGAAGTTGATCAAGTGATGCCGAAAGCGCACGAATAAAGTGGCCAGTTTGAAGTGTGATTGCAGCAGTTGTAACACTTGCTGTGATGTTTGGGTTTCCGTCACGATCGCCACCAATCCAAGTTCCAAAACTTAGTGGACGAGATGTTGGCGAAACGCTTACACCAAGACGCTTTAGCTCATGTGCAAAATCATCTAAAACTTCAGGAATAGTTAGTCGAAATAAATCATCAAGATAATAAAGCGCATTCGTCGCTTCATCTAACGGTTCTGGGCGTCCCAATCGAAGTTCGTCGGTCTCCCAGAGCAGATCGATAGTTTCGGAAAGTCGGCGATCGCGTCTTGCACTTGCTGGTTGATCCAACAAATCTGCAATTGAATTCATCTTGCTCAAGACTGAACGACGGGCTGCTTCAGTTGGATGCGCAGTAAATACTGGACGGACTGAAAAATTATCAATCCAGCCTTGAATATCTTTTGTCGTGAATTCTTTAGTTTCGGCTTGAACTGCAATTATTCGATCTACAGCTCTGGTTAACCAAGAGCCACCACTGTTACGTTCATCTGCAAGAACTCGAGCTCTGTGAACTTGTTCTGCAACGTTTGCTAAGTTGAAATAGTTACTAAATGCCCGAACTAGTTGCACGCTCTCGTCAACTGAAATGTTTTCCAGGACTTCTTCGCCACCACCTTCGCGAACAGCTTTGCGAACTTTCTCAACTAAATCGACTAGTTGTGAGCCTTCTTGGCGAACTAAGGATTCGCCTAATAATTCAGTTAATCGACGAACATCAGCACGAAGCCCGGCATCATCAGCCTGAAATTGTGTTGTCTGCTCGCTCACTGGCTAATCATTACAGGTATTGCGCCCTGGTCGAAACGAATTAAATCTTTCAATACAATTTCCCTCATAACACCCCCATCCATTTTGGATGTGGGGCTTTTGGCGTTTTCTAGATTCCAGATGTTGAGAAGTTAGAGGAGGGGATGAAATGACGCTTCTATCCACTTTTCCTGATCTTCCTCTCACTGCGCCGATTGCTGGCGGGGAATTGGTCTGCATAAATTCCTTGCGTTCTTATGTGCTTGCGAAATTAAGTGGCGATTCACCTTTACTAGTGATTGCACCTTCAACTCGAATTGCTGATGACCTTAGCGATGAAATCCGTTCACTTATCGGCAATCACGTTATCAATTTTCCAGCATGGGAAACTCTGCCGCACGAGAGATTAAGTCCAAAGAGTGACACGGTAACAACTCGGATAAAAGGGCTACACCAGATTAATTCTTCAAAACCACCAAAAGTTATTATCACTTCAATTCGGGGCGCCCTGCAACCAATAGTTAGTGACATCTTGGATGAAGAACTCATTTCGTTAGCCCTGAATAAAGAAGTATCAATGGCAAAGTTAATTGAACGCCTCTCTTACTTTGGTTTCACTAGAACTGACCTTGTAGAAAAGCGTGGAGACTTTGCAGTTCGAGGCGGAATTTTAGATTTGTTTCCATCAGATCACGAACATCCAATTCGCCTAGATTTCTTTGGCGATACCGTTGAAGATATCCAGTATTTTCTAGTTGCTGATCAACGAACTTATGCAGCGATTACACAAGAAGTAATTATTTATCCCGGACGAGAACTTTTAATATCAGATGAAGTTAAAGTGAAAGCAAGGTATCTTGCGGCCGAATTCCCACAACTCACCGAAATGGCAGGCAAGATAAGTGAGGGCATTTGTGTTGAAGGAATGGAATCTATCGCTGCGCTTTTGAAACCTAATTTCAAAAACTTGATTGAATTCTTGCCCCAAGGTTCACAAGTTGTTGTAATTGATCAGCCTCGAATTAAATCGCGCGCCGCAGATTTAGTTACAACTAACCAAGAATTCTTAGAGGCGTCCTGGTCTAACGCCGCTTTTGGAAGCGCGGCCCCAATCGATTTAACCGGAGTAATCTCAAGTGGCGGCTACTCAACTTTCGATGAAATGCAGAAGAAAATCACTGATGCAAATCTCAGGTGGTTTTCAATCAATCCTTACACCCAGAATCCTGATGATCTTGCTGATGCGGCAGAACTAGCTGAATTCATTGCAATTCCTATCTATAACGGAAAACTAGAAAGTGCCATTGCCGATATTACAAATTGGGTGGCAAGCGGATATCAAATTATCTTCAGTGCAACTGGTTTGGGAATTCTCGAGCGCTATCAAGCCCTCTTCCGTGAATCGTCGCTTGAAAGTGTAAAAGTAATATCAAGTGCAATTGAACATGGTTTCATAAACCACGATCTTAAATTTGCATTCATAACTGAGAAAGATATCTCGGGGCAACGAACATCAAGTAAAGACCAGGCCCGCATGCCATCAAGGCGCAAGAAAGCAATCGATCCAATTGAATTGCGCCCAGGAGATTATGTTGTTCATGAGCAACATGGTGTTGGAAAGTATCTGGAATTAATTAATCGCACCGTCGCGGGTGTTTCTCGCGAATACTTGGTAATTGAATATGCCGCATCGAAACGTGGCCAACCAGCAGATAGATTATTTGTGCCTACCGATACCCTCGAACAGATTACGAGATATGTCGGCGGTGAAGCGCCTTCAGTAAATCGTATTGGTGGCTCGGATTGGCAGAACACTAAACGCCGAGCGCGTAAGGCAGTAAAACAAATTGCAGCAGAATTAATTCAACTATATGCCGCACGCATGAGTGCTCCGGGTTATGCGTTCTCACCAGATACAGCTTGGCAACGTGAATTAGAAGCTGCTTTTGCTTATGTTGAAACTACAGATCAATTAGCAACAATTGAAGAAGTTAAAGCCGATATGGAGAAGTCGCATCCGATGGATCGCATTGTTTGCGGCGATGTTGGATATGGAAAAACTGAGATTGCAATTCGTGCGGCATTTAAAGCAGTTCAAGATGGAAAACAAGTTGCGGTATTAGTACCAACAACACTTTTGGTGCAACAACACCTAACAACGTTTCATAATAGATATACCGGATTTCCAGTCAACGTCGCTGGGCTATCGCGGTTTAATACTCCAAAAGAGGGACGCGAAATACTTGAAGGAATTAAATCTGGATCAATCGATGTTGTTATCGGCACCCATCGCTTACTTTCAAAAGATGTTGCCTTTCGTGATTTAGGACTTGTAATTGTTGATGAAGAGCAACGTTTTGGCGTTGAACATAAGGAAGAACTGAAGAAAACTCGGACCAATGTCGATGTGCTTTCGATGTCGGCAACGCCAATTCCAAGAACTTTAGAGATGGCAATTACCGGCATCCGTGAAATGTCGAACATAACTACACCACCAGAAGAGCGACATCCGGTTCTGACATACGTTGGTCCATACGATGACAAGCAAGTGACTGCAGCAATTCACCGAGAACTATTGCGTGATGGGCAAATTTTTTACATTCACAATCGAGTCGACAGTATTGATGGCGTTGTTGAACGTCTTAGAAAATTAGTTCCAGAAGCTCGTATCCGAGTTGCTCATGGCCAGATGGGTGAGCGCGAACTTGAAGATGCAATTCTTGGATTTTGGGAACGCGATTTCGATATTTTAGTCTGCACAACAATTATCGAAAGTGGCATCGATATTCCAAATGCAAATACCTTAATTGTTGATCGCGCAGATACTTTCGGCCTTTCACAATTGCACCAACTTCGAGGACGTGTTGGCCGTTCGCGCGAACGTGCTTATGCCTACTTCCTGTATTCAGCAGATAAACCTCTCACCGAAGTTGCTCATGATCGACTTACAACAATTGCTACAAATACTGATCTGGGCTCAGGTATCCAAGTAGCGCTAAAAGATTTAGAAATTCGTGGCGCCGGTAATTTATTGGGCGGCGAACAATCTGGGCATATTGCAGAAGTTGGCTTTGATTTGTATATGAGAATGGTTAGCGAAGCTGTCGAAGAGTATAAAACTGGCTATGTCCCTCAAAGTGAGGACGAAGGTAAATTTAAAGAGTGCAAGGTTGAACTTCCGGTTACCGCGCATATCCCAGTCGAATATTTAACTTCTGAAAGATTGCGCCTCGATATTTATCGCCGAATGGCTGATGCTCAAAATTCTGGTGATCTTGATGCAATCCGAGCCGAACTAGTTGATCGCTTTGGTCCATTGCCAGAAGATGCGGAAAACTTAATGGCAGTCGCGCACCTTCGAACAATGGCGAAAAGTTTTGGCTTAACCGAAGTAGTTCTTCAAGGAAAATTCTTGAGATTGGCGCCGCTGACACTGCCCGATTCAGCAGTTATGAGATTGAACCGGATTTATCCAGGTTCAATCGTGAAAGTGGCCACTTCCAGCGTATTAGTTGCGCGGACAAGCACTCCAAATTGGATAGCTGATGGGGAGATAGGGGATACTTCAGCTCTGCCTTGGACGATCGAAGTTCTAACTTCAATCGTTGCACCAGTTAAGAAGAATAATTAAAAATACTTGAACGGGGATTTCGTGAATAACGTTAAGAAAATAGTTGCAGTGCTTGGTGCCGGATTGTTAATTCTGGTAACTGGATGTTCAAGTTCAAACTCAGCAGCAACTGTTGGTAAGACCGAAATTCCTTTAAAGACCTTACAAGGCACAG
>CAXNFK010000093.1:0-5246 GCA_964201775.1 Candidatus Nanopelagicaceae bacterium | reverse complement strand
CGATTCGCGCTGATTATGTTGGAAAAAATATTCCGACTTCAGCTAGCGAATCAGTTCGAGTGCATCTAACCGAGATTGATTCGGAAGATAGCGTCGAGATTCTAGGAGGGGATTCAAAGTGAATCGCCACCTCCTTTCGATAAATGATTTATCGCCTCAAGACGCGCTAGGAATTCTTAATACTGCAAGTGAATTATCAAAGATTTCAGATGGTCCCATGAAGAAGCTTCCAACACTTCGCGGACGCACTATTGTGAATCTCTTCTTCGAGGATTCAACACGTACTCGAATATCCTTTGAATCTGCCGCGAAACGTTTATCTGCCGATGTCATCAATTTTTCAGCAAAGGGCTCCAGCGTAAGTAAGGGGGAGTCGCTCAAAGATACGGCTCAAACCTTGCAGGCAATGGGCGCTGATGCAGTCGTAATTCGACATGGAGCATCAGGTGCTGCGCAGCGACTTGCAGATTCCGGATGGATTAGTGCTTCAGTGATTAATGCTGGAGATGGAACACATGAACACCCCACCCAAGCGCTGTTAGATGCGTACACAATCCGATCAAAGTTTCCGCAATATCAAGATAACTTTGCTGGTCTAAAAGTTGGAATAGTAGGAGACATCTTGCATTCAAGAGTTGCGCGTAGCAATGTTTTGCTTCTAACAAAGCTTGGTGCCAAGGTAACTCTTATTGCACCACCAACTCTGATTCCGGTTGGTGTAACCGATTGGGATGTCGATGTTAGCTACGATCTTGACGAGGTAGTGAAAAGAGTGGATGTCTTAATGATGTTGCGGGTGCAATCCGAACGCATGAAAGATTCTTTCTTTCCATCAGAACGCGAATATTCCCGAGGTTATGGCCTGGATTTAGCGCGATTAAATGCGCTGCAAGAACATGCAATTGTTATGCACCCAGGTCCAATGAATCGCGGTCTCGAAATTTCTGCCGAAAGTGCAGACTCGCATAGGTCAGTAGTTTTGGCTCAAGTTGCAAATGGTGTTCTTGTTCGAATGGCAGTTTTGTATCAACTACTTGGTGGCGCCGCGCTTACCGGAGAGGTAAGTGCTTAAGTGCAATACACAATTAAGAGCGCTCGATTACTTGATGGCTCTGTTGTAGATGTCGTCATCAAGGATGGATCAATCACTGAGATAGGCAACTCGCTAAATGTTGGTGAGATAGTGAACGCCGATAAGAATTTACTCATTCCAGGTTTAGTTGATTTACATACCCATCTGCGCGAACCAGGGCGCGAAGATTCCGAAACTGTTGCAACCGGAAGCATGGCGGCAGCCAAAGGTGGATTCACCGCGATATCTGCAATGGCTAACACATTTCCAGTAGCCGATACCGCCGGGGTAGTTGAACAGGTATTTCGTTTAGGACAAGAAGCTGGATATTGCGATGTGTTTCCAATCGGCGCAGTTACCCAAGGTCTGAAAGGCGAAGCGCTTGCCGAACTTGGCGCAATGGCGAACTCAAAAGCTCGAGTTCGCATGTTTAGTGATGATGGCAAGTGTGTCTCTGATCCACTTCTGATGCGTCGAGCACTTGAATATGTAAAAACATTTAATGGAATTATTGCCCAACATGCACAGGATCCTGCGCTGACAGTAGGTTCGCAGATGAACGAAGGAGTTGTATCTTCTAAACTCGGTCTAACTGGCTGGCCTGCAGTTGCCGAAGAGGCAATTATTGCTCGCGATATTCTCTTAGCCGAACATGTAGGAAGCCGCCTACATATCTGCCACTTAACAACAGCAGGCGGTGTTGATTTACTGCGATTCGCTAAATCGCGTGGCATAAGCGTCACGGCCGAAGTTACTCCACATCATTTACTTCTGACAGACGAATTAGTTTCCAACTACGATCCAGTTTTCAAAGTTAATCCACCGCTAAGAACTGAGCAAGATGTTATGGCGCTACGCGCAGGATTAGCAGATGGGACAATTGACATTGTCGGCACAGACCACGCACCACATCCGACCGAAGATAAAGATTGTGAATGGCAGAGTGCGGCCTTCGGAATGGTGGGGCTAGAAACTGCGCTTTCTGTCGTTGTTAAATCTATGATTGAAACAAAGCTCATGAGTTGGAGTGATTTAGTAGACCGAATGTCTATCGCGCCGGCTCGAATTGCTGGTTACTCAAATCACGGCAGAAATATTGCGGTCGGTGCGCCTGCGAATTTAACGATTATCGACACTTCTTCAAATTGGATAGTCGACCGTAATAGACTGGCGTCAAAGAGTAAGAACACTCCGTTTCAAGCAATGTCATTACCAGCTCGGGTGTTACATACTTTTTTCAACGGAAATCTAGTTCTTAAAGATTCAGAATTGGTTAGGGGAGGTAGTAATTGAGCAAGGCCTACCTCGTACTAGATGATGGAACTGTCTTTGAAGGAAATAGCTGGGCGTGCGAAGGTGAAACTTTTGGTGAAGCCGTATTTTCAACTGGAATGACTGGATATCAGGAAACGTTAACTGATCCTTCGTATCATAAACAAGTAGTCATAATGACGGCGCCTCATATTGGGAACACTGGCATGAACACCACGGATGAAGAATCCGCAAAGATTTGGGTAAGTGGTTTCGTTGTTAGAAATCCATCACCAGTCGTCAGCAATTGGCGCTCCGAACGGTCTTTAGAGAGCGATTTGATTGCCAATGGTGTCGTTGGAATAAGCGGCGTTGACACTCGCGCAATTACTCGACATTTACGTGACCTTGGGGCGATGCGTGTCGGCATTTTCTCTAATACCAAACTTACGCGCAATGAAATGGTAATTAAGGTTCGCAAGTCTCCACAAATGGCTGGCGCGTTTCTAGCAGATGATGTTTCAACTAGTTCAACGTATATCGTGCCGGCTATTGGTGAGAAGAAATTCACTGTTCTCGCTGTAGATATGGGAATTAAAGGAGCGACGCCTAGATCGATGTCGCAACGCGGGATTGAAGTTCATGTCATGCCGTCGAAATCTACATTCAAAGAATTGGCCGCTCTAAACCCAGACGGAATATTTTTATCAAATGGTCCAGGTGACCCAGCAACAATGACAGACATGATCTCGTTAGTGCAGGAAATTTTGGCCGCAAGAATTCCGCTCTTTGGAATTTGTTTCGGTCACCAGATAATTGGTAGAGCACTTGGCTTTGATACATACAAATTACCATTCGGGCACCGTGGAATAAATCAGCCGGTTAAAAATCTGCATTCTGGAAAAATTGAAATAACTGCACATAATCATGGGTTTGCAGTTGCTGCGCCAATTGAAGGTAACTTCAATACAATTTATGGAGCTGGCTTTGTTAGTCATATTTGCTTGAATGACGATGTGGTTGAAGGGCTCGAACTATTAGAAAGCCCAGCCTTCAGTGTTCAATATCATCCTGAAGCAGCAGCTGGCCCACATGATGCGAGTTATCTCTTCGACAAATTTGTTTCACTTATGACAGATGCACGAGTGGCAAATGCCTAGAGATAAATCAATTGAAAGCGTTCTAGTAATTGGTAGTGGGCCGATTGTTATCGGGCAAGCGTGCGAATTTGATTACTCGGGAACTCAGGCTTGCAGAGTTCTAAGAAGTGAAGGCATAAGAGTAATTCTTATCAACTCGAATCCAGCCACAAACATGACTGATCCGGAATTTGCAGATGCAACTTACATCGAACCAAGTACCCCTGAAATTATTGAACAAATTATTATTAAAGAGAAGCCAACTGCAATTCTTGCGACACTTGGCGGTCAGACTGCTTTGAATGCTGCGATGGCACTTTATGAGCGCGGTTCACTGGAGCGCCTAGGAGTGAAATTGATCGGAGCTGATATTCCGGCAATTAGACGAGGCGAAGATCGTGAAACTTTCAAAGAGATCGTAGAGAAAATCGGTGGTTCGTCAGCAAAATCAGTTATTTGTCACACGATGGAAGAGTGTCTTGCTGGAGTTCAGATTCTTAATTATCCAGTTGTTGTTCGTCCATCATTCACCATGGGTGGCCTGGGTTCTGGAATTGCATACAATCAAAGTGATTTAGAGCTGATTGCTGGGGCAGGCTTGCGTCATAGCCCTACAACAGAAGTTCTTCTCGAAGAATCGATAATTGGTTGGAAAGAGTTCGAACTAGAAGTTATGCGCGATCACAAAGATAACGTGGTCATCGTTTGCAGCATTGAGAATATAGATCCGATGGGTGTGCATACTGGAGATTCAATTACAGTTGCCCCGGCACTTACTTTGACCGATGTTGAATACCAGAACCTCCGTGATTTATCGATTGAAATCATCCGTGAGGTTGGGGTCGCAACAGGCGGCTGCAATATTCAATTCGCAATAAATCCAATCGATGGTCGCATAATTGTGATTGAAATGAATCCGCGAGTTTCACGTTCATCGGCGCTGGCATCTAAAGCAACAGGATTTCCAATTGCGAAGATTGCAACGAAACTAGCAATTGGTTACACCTTGGATGAGATTCAGAACGACATAACGAAATCTACGCCAGCATCGTTCGAGCCAACTCTGGATTACATAGTCGTGAAGGTCCCAAGATTTGCCTTTGAAAAATTCCCAGAGGCCGATAATAGACTTACAACAACAATGAAGAGCGTTGGTGAAGCAATGGCTATTGGAAGATCATTTCCGGAAGCGCTTCAAAAGGCGCTGCGTTCAGTTGAGAAAAAAGGAACAAGTTTCCAATGGAACATTGAAGGTGTTAATAAAGATGAGTTAATGAAGAAGATGCAGATTCCGACCGAGCATAGATTGCAACAAATTCAATTAGCGCTTTATCTGGGTGCAACTATTGATGAGGTCCATGGCGCAACGAAAGTTGATCCGTGGTTTCTTTCGCAGATTGTCCAGATAAACGAGATCGCTAAAGAGATATCGGCCGCCGGCAATCTCTCCGCTGACCTCTTCAGATCTGCTAAAACAAATGGCTTCTCTGATGCACAAATTTCAGAGCTCACCGGACAGTCGCTTTCGGAAGTTACAGCTTCGCGTCACAGAATCGGGCTTAGACCCGTATTTAAGACAGTGGATACATGTGCGGCAGAATTTGTGGCACATACGCCTTACCACTACTCAAGTTATGACTTAGAGAGTGAAGTTATTCCTAGAACTAAACCTGCGGTCATCATTTTAGGAAGTGGTCCGAATCGAATTGGCCAAGGTGTTGAATTTGACTACTCATGTGTTCATGCAGCTTTTGCACTGAAGGATGCAGATTACGAAACAATCA
>CAXNFK010000092.1:0-5276 GCA_964201775.1 Candidatus Nanopelagicaceae bacterium | reverse complement strand
GAATCGGTGCTGCCACTGCAAAGTTGTTGGCGGCTAACGGATTTCACGTAATTGCCGGCGCTCGTCGCATGGATCGATTAGCAGAATTAGCCAAGAGCGATTCAAATATTGAAATAGTTGAATTAGATGTAACAAACCAAAAAAGCGTGGAGACACTTGCGGCGCAACTTGTCGGTAAACCCGTTTCAGTTTTAATCAATAATGCGGGCGGCGCATTTGATGCCGCATCAATCGAAGATTCAGATCCAGAAATTTGGGCAAAGACTTACGAAGTAAACGTTACTGGCGCAGTTCGTATGACTAAAGCAATGATTCCGCTGATGAAGCAACATGGCGAGGGCCATATCGTTTTGATGTCTTCAACTGCTGGTCGAATCGCATATGAAAATGGTGGAACTTATGTTGCAGCCAAACATGCAGTCGCTGCTATTGCAGGAACACTTCGCCTTGAATTAAATGGCCAACCAATTCGCGTTACAGAAATTGCGCCCGGAATGGTGAAGACCGATGAATTTGCAGTAACTAGATTCTCCGGAGACAAAGAGAAAGCTGCCAAAGTTTATGAGGGAGTGGAAAAACCACTAACTGATGCCGACATCGCTGAAACTATTCGCTGGGCCGTTATGCTGCCATCACATATCAATATAGATCTGTTGGTTGTTCGCCCAGTTGCCCAAGCCGCCCAACACAAGGTTCACCGAATTACTAAGTAGTTATTTTCCCTTAGGTTTTTTGTTTAGGTCAGCGACCCAATCCATAATTGCAAATGCCAGGCCAGACACAACGAAGGTCAAGTGAATTGCAATTCGCCATTTAACTTCGGTTTCATTCACGCCATTTGCGGCGTTCATGAAGTCTTTCAGAAGTTCGATAACTGAAATAGCTACAAGTGAACCAATCAACTTAAGTTTCAAACCAGAGAAATCAACGCTTCCCATCCATTCAGGGCGGTCGACATCATCTGCGGCAACTTCAATCTTGGAGACAAAGTTTTCATAGCCCGCAAAAATCACAATCAAAATTAGATTAGCCAGAAGTGTTAGGTCTAAGAGGCCGAGTAAACCAAGGACCATGTCATCGGTCGAAGTTGAAGTTACATTGCTCGCAAAGCCCCAGAATTTTTGGAAGAACTTAACTAATAAAATAACGAGAGCGAAGGTTAGTCCGAGATAAAAAGGTGCCAAAAGCCAGCGGCTTCCGAACATAACTCGTTCAAGCATATGCTCTAGCGCTCCACGACCGTGACGTTTTTCATTCATTTCCAAAGCGTAACAAAATGACCTTTCCCTTATTCTTAATACGTGCCTGCGTTTCATAAATTCTTTCTGACCAAGCCGTTAGCCGATACCTTCCGCAAGAATGTCTCAGGATCTAAGGACGGGCTGCCTGATTGGGCGAAAGATATTGCTCTAGGAAATGATTCGGGGCTCTTTAAACCAGATGGCTCGGTCTGGAAAGTTCACGGAAGTTTGGCGACTTTGGTTGGTGGAGTTCGCGCCCTTCTTCTGCAAGCCGCACATCCCGCGCCACTAGCTGGGGTAGCGCAACACTCGAGATATGAATCCGATCCAATGGGTCGCTTGGCCGGAACAACTAGATGGCTGACGATTACAACATTTGGTTCGACGGAAATTATTGAACGCGAAGCAAAGCGCGTTAATGCAATGCACTCAAAAGTTTCAGGGCAATACACCGACATGGCCGGGGCGCATTCAAGTTACCGGGCCCAAGATGCACGATTTTTGCTTTGGGTGCACTGCGCCTTTACGGATTCATTCATTAAGTCGCATCTAGCACTTGGCTATCCACTTCCAAATGGCGCAGATGAATATGTCCGCGACTGGGCGAAGAGTGCAGTTCCGCTGGGGCTAATTAGCGCACCCAAATCGGTTGCAGAGCTAGAGGAAACTCTTCAAGATTTCCGGATGAATGATTTAGGCAGAACTGATAAAACTTTAGAAGTAGTTCAGTTTATTTTAAAGCCACCTTTTGGAAGTACTGGATTGTTGTTTTACAAAATTATCGCAAATGCTGCAATCGCTACTCTTAATCAAAATGAATTAGCGATATTGGGGCTTAAGGCTAAATCCAAAATTTGGTTGAAGATTGCTAGGGGAGCCTTGAATATCTTCAGCGCAATCCTTGGCCCCGAATCTCCAAGTCAGAATCTGGCTCGCCAGCGGATAGCTCGGATTAGCCCGAATTAGCTAATTATTAAATCAAGGTACCAAGGCAGATTCCCTTTGGGCTTCTGCAATTTACAATCAAAATGTTTTTCAGCAATTGCAAGTAATTCACTTGGCGTCTTCGGTGGCTTGCCAGATTTCAGCAGAACACGAGTTAGCTCGCCCCGGTATTTCTTGGATAGGTGAGTGATAACAGAAATCTTGCCCTTCTCTTTTTTAAAGACCAGAACCGCAACAGTGTTTGATGTTGGAGATTGCCAGACCCCTGCATATGTTGAAGATCTGCAATCAATAATTAAATCGGCCGCTAATCCATCCAGGGCTGGCTTTAGTGCTGCTTTCCAATCTGAAACCTTGATCTTTGCTTTGTAATTAGGAATCAAATCACTTGGGCGAAGGACGCCGAAAATCGCCGAAACTACTAGGACTGATTTTTCTCCCCGGGCCCTTGCTGCCGGAGTTAAGGAATTCCAATCAAGGGCTTGGTAAAGCACACCTGTATATACATCCAGAGCTTTAGCCGCAGGAGCAGATGCCAAAGTCTTTGTTAACAACCGGCCTCTGATTGCAATTAGTTCTTTGGCAAAAACCAATTTATCTAGATTTACACGGCTCTTAGAAATTGGCTGGTTCTTGCCCTCACTTGGTGGCAGCAGTATCAACATTAGTTATTTGAAGCCGAGTAGAAGCGTCCCAGAAAGTCCTTCTTAAATTCTTGGAAGTCGCCCTTCTCGATTTCGGTGCGCATCCGTTCAACAAGACGCACGATAAAGCGTTCATTGTGAATTGTGGCCAAGGTCGAACCGATCATCTCTTTACTGCGGAAGAGGTGGTTTAAATATGCGGCGGTGTAATTAGCGCAGGTGTAGCAATCGCAACTCTCTTCAATTGGATTGAAGTCGCGATTAAATTTTGCGTTGGTGATATTTACTCGGCCAGCATTTGTGAAGACGGCGCTGGTGCGGGCTTGGCGGGATGGGGCAACGCAATCAAATGTATCTGCGCCATTTTCGACACCAACGAATAAATCATCTGGTTCGCCGATACCTAGTAAGTGGCGGGGCTTATCGCGAGGCAATTCATCAGTCATCCAACCAACGATTGTTCCAAGGTTTGCTTTATCAAGTGCGCCACCAAGACCAAAGCCATCAAAGGTAATTCCATCTTCATCCAAGGCACCTAAATCTTTTGCCGCTTTGCGACGTAGGTCTTCATATTGCGCACCTTGTAATACGCCCCAAAGTGCTTGATATGGCTTACTTGCGCGCTCTTGGGTTAAGCGACCATGTTCAACTAAACAACGCTTTGCCCAGAGCCTGGTGCGCTCTAAAGATTTCTCTTGATACTTGCGGGTGTTGTGAAGTGTTGTGCATTCATCGAAAGCAAAAATAATGTCGGCGCCAAGTTGGTGTTGGACCTGCATTGAAACTTCTGGGGTAAAGCGATGCATCGATCCGTCGAGGTGCGATTTAAAAGTAACGCCATCGTTGTCGACATGGGCTAGACGTTCTTTGTGGTCGGCGATAACTTCATCAGATCTGAAAGTGTCTTCATCCATCGCTATAACTTTTTTAAATCCGACGCCGAGAGATAGAACCTGAAAGCCACCGCTGTCGGTGAATGTTGGGCCAGACCAATTCATAAACTTTCCGACGCCACCTGCTTCATCGACTATCTCTGGACCCGGTTGCAGGTAGAGGTGATAAGCATTTGCAAGAAGGGCCTGGGCGCCAAGATCTGACATCGATTCTGGAAGAACGGATTTAACTGTTGCTTTGGTGCCGACCGGAATGAATGCTGGTGTTTTTATCTCGCCATGAGGAGTGGTTATGACACCGGTTCGACCATTTAATTTCGAGTCGGAAATTTCTTGTCCGACCTTAAATTTAAATTGGTTCATAACCGTATTATCTACCTTTAATTTACATTCGAAACTTAGAGATGTAGCTTTGCGGGAAAAGGGGCTTAAAACCGCCTTTCAAGGCGAATAATCCCCATTTCTGGGCTACCAAATTCGAACGCGCTCGCTTTCGGGCAGATAAAGCGCATCTTTTTCGCTAACACTGAAGGCTTTGTAGAACTCAGTGAGATTTCGGACCACTTGATTGCATCGAAATTCATCCGGGGAGTGTGGATCTGTTGCAACGCGACGACGGACTTCCTCGCCCCGCATTTTCTGGCGCCAACATTGGGCCCAACCCATAAACAATCTTTGATATCCAGTAAGCCCTTCAATGACTGGGGGAACTTTGCCATTCAATGAAAGTTGGTAGGCCTTGTAAGCAATTGTCAGCCCACCCAAATCGCCAATGTTTTCACCAATGGTGAGTGCGCCATTTACATGGACATCTGGGGCTTCAAGCGGATGCAGCTCTTCGTATTGGGCAATCAATTTGTTTGCACGTTTTTCAAATTCTTCGCGATCCAAATCGGTCCACCAATTGTTTAGATTGCCATCGCCGTCATATTTAGAACCTTGGTCATCAAAGCCATGGCCGATTTCGTGGCCAATGACGGCGCCGATTCCACCATAGTTCGCGGCATCATCGGCATCGATATCAAAGAATGGTGGCTGCAAGATTGCGGCCGGGAAAACAATCTCATTCATGCCCGGCATGTAATAAGCATTTACGGTCTGTGGCGTCATTAGCCATTCTGTGCGATCTACTGGGGCTCCGATTTTTGCGAACTCATAGTCTTGATTGAATTTAGTTACGCGGGCTAAATTTCCGATGAGATCATCTCGGGTAATTTCCAAAGCAGAATAGTCGCGCCACTTATCAGGGTAGCCAATCTTCGGTGTGAACTTATCTAACTTTTCAAAGGCTTTAGATTTAGTTTCCGAAGTCATCCAAGAAAGTGCTGCAATATCAATTCGGTAGGCCTCTATTAAATTTGCAACTAATTCCACCAGTCGAGTTTTAGCGGCTGGTGGAAAATGCTTCTCAACATAGATCTGACCTACGGCCTCACCAAGGGAACCTTCAACAAGACCAACGCCCCGCTTCCATCGCGCCTTTAATTCTGGAGTGCCGGAAAGCTTGGTGCCATATAAAGCACAATTTTCATTTACAAATTCGCTGCTCAAAT
>CAXNFK010000091.1:0-5312 GCA_964201775.1 Candidatus Nanopelagicaceae bacterium | reverse complement strand
GTAAAGACTTCTACGCGTTCCACTCCACAATCAGGGAACCTTGGGATGGCCCAGCCTGCATTACCTTCACTGATGGCAAACAAATCGGCGCAGTATTGGATCGAAATGGCTTACGTCCATCTCGTTATTGGATTACAAAAGATGGACTTGTAGTTCTAGCAAGTGAATTCGGAGTTTTAGATTTCAAGCCAGAAGATATTGAGAGCAAGGGTCGCTTGAAGCCAGGGCGTATGTTCTTAGTAGATATTGAAGAAGGTCGAATCATTGAAGATGACGAGATCAAAGATGCATTAGCAACGGCGGCTCCATATAGCGAGTGGCTCGATGCTGGTCTTGTGCGTTTAGAAGACTTGCCATCACGCGAACACATAGTTTACCCGCACTCTTCAGTTGTGCGTCGTCAACGTGCATTTGGTTACACCGAAGAAGAGTTAAGAATTATTTTGACACCGATGGCTAAATCCGGGGGAGAAGCACTTGGTTCAATGGGAACAGATTCACCAATTGCTGCGCTATCGGCGAAACCAAGATTGCTTTACGACTATTTCTCTCAACTCTTTGCCCAGGTTACAAACCCACCTTTGGATGCGATTCGCGAAGAGTTAGTAACAAGTCTTGGTGGTTCTTTAGGTCCCGAATTTAATCTATTAAATCCTGGCCCAGAGTCCTGCCGCCAAATAGCTCTGGATTTTCCAGTAATTGATAATGACGAACTTGCGAAACTAATTCACGTAAACGCGGATGGAAATCGTCCTGGATTTGCCGCTCACGTAGTTCGTGGACTTTTCCCAGTTCAAGGCGGCGGCGAAGCACTTGCTAATCGCATCACAGAAATTCGTCTTGAAGTTTCACAAGCCATCAAAGACGGTGCGCACATAATTGTTCTTTCAGATCGCGATGGCGATGCTGAAGATGCTCCGATTCCATCTCTACTGCTAACTGCTGCGGTACATCATCATTTAATTCGCGAAAAAACTCGGACCAAAGTTGGGTTAATCGTAGAATCAGGTGAGGTTCGCGAAGTTCACCATGTTGCACTCTTGGTTGGTTTCGGTGCTGCTGCAATTAATCCATACCTAGCTATGGAATCTGCCGAAGATCTAGTTCGCCAGGGAGTCATAACTGGAATTACTCCAGAAAAAGCAGTTGCGAATTTAATTAAATCTCTTGGCAAAGGCGTGCTTAAAGTAATGTCAAAGATGGGTATTTCCACTATCTCTTCCTATACCGGTGCCCAAGTTTTTGAAGCCATTGGCTTGTCACGCGAAGTCGTAGACGAATATTTTGTCGGTGTTACTTCAAAATTAGGTGGAGTTTCAATCGACATGATCGCGCAAGAAACTGTTAAGCGCCACCACATTGCGTATCCACCAGGGGGAGAAATTCCTGGCACAAAACGTTTACCTATCGGTGGCGAATACCAATGGCGCCGCGAAGGCGAACCACATTTATTTGATCCCGAAACTGTTTTTGCGTTGCAGCATGCAACTCGTAATAAGCGTTATGACATATTCAAGAAATACACGAACCGAGTTGATGATCAATCGAAACGTTTAATGACGTTGCGCGGGCTCTTTGAATTCAAAACTGGAATGCGTCCTGCAATTTCTATTGATGAAGTTGAAGGTCGCTCTGAAATTATCAAGCGATTCTCTACTGGTGCGATGTCTTATGGTTCCATTTCTGCAGAAGCACACGAAACACTTGCGATAGCGATGAACCGACTTGGTGGTAAATCAAATACTGGTGAAGGTGGCGAGGATCCAGATCGCTATATCCTGGAAGCAAATGGTGATTCCCGTAGATCAGCTATCAAACAAGTAGCCTCTGGCCGATTCGGTGTTACCAGCGAATATTTAGTTAATGCTGATGACATTCAAATAAAGATGGCACAAGGTGCAAAGCCTGGTGAAGGTGGGCAACTACCTGGCGGAAAGGTCTATCCATGGATTGCCAAGGTTCGTTATTCAACCCCTGGCGTTGGTTTAATTTCGCCACCACCTCATCATGATATTTACTCCATCGAAGATTTGGCACAACTAATTCATGATTTAAAGAACGCTAATAAGAATGCGCGTGTACACGTGAAATTAGTTGCAGAAGTTGGTGTTGGAACCGTTGCAGCTGGAGTGAGCAAGGCACATGCTGACGTTGTTTTAATTTCTGGTCATGATGGTGGCACTGGTGCTTCACCTCTAACTTCTTTAAAGCACGCAGGTGCTCCTTGGGAATTAGGTCTTGCCGAAACTCAACAGACACTGATGTTAAATGGGCTACGCGATCGCATAGTTGTTCAAGTTGATGGTCAAATGAAGACCGGACGTGACATTGTTATTGCTGCGCTCTTGGGTGGCGAAGAATTTGGTTTTGCAACAGCGCCACTAGTTGTTTCAGGTTGCGTAATGATGCGCGTCTGCCATTTAGATACTTGCCCAGTTGGTGTGGCAACTCAAAATCCAGAATTGCGCGCTAAGTTCAATGGCAAGCCAGAATTCGTAGAGACCTTCTTTGAATACATAGCTGATGAAGTTCGCGAACATTTAGCAGCTCTTGGCTTTAGATCTCTAGAAGAAGCGATTGGTCAGGTTGAATATTTAGATACCAAGAAGGCAATTACGCATTGGAAGGCAAGTGGTTTGGACCTAGCTCCGCTATTAGCTGCGCCAGTTTTCGACACCGACGCACCACGTCGAAACACCACAACTCAAGATCACGGCTTAGTTGGGGCGCTAGATAATAAATTGATTGAACTCGCTGCGCCTGCACTTAATTCAAATGAGATAGTAAATATCGAAATGCCAATTAAGAATGTTAACCGCACCATAGGAACAATGTTGGGTTCTGAAATTACTCGCAAGTTTGGTGGCGCAGGATTGCCTAAAGATTCTGTGAACATCAACTTTCATGGAACTGCCGGCAACTCATTTGGTGCCTTCATTCCGCAAGGTCTAACACTTCGACTGTATGGCGATGCTAATGATTATGTTGCAAAGGGCCTCTCAGGTGGACGCGTAATTGTTCGACCAGATGAGAAAGCAACATTTGCCTCAGAGCTAAATGTAATTGCCGGAAACGTAATTGGATACGGCGCTACTGCCGGCCAAATATTTATTCGCGGAAGAGTAGGCGAGCGGTTCTGCGTTAGAAATTCTGGAGCAACAGCTGTTGTTGAAGGAATTGGCGATCATGGATGCGAATACATGACCGGTGGCATAGCGCTGATTCTTGGAAGAACTGGGCGTAACTTCGCAGCAGGAATGTCGGGTGGAAGAGCTTTTGTTCTTGATCTCGATGCCGCTCTGGTTAACACTGAATTAGTAGACGTTCTTTCATTGCCAGCTGATCAAAAAGTATTTGTTAGAGATTTACTTTCTAGTTTTGAAGTTGAAACTGGTTCTAAGGTTGCCAATGATTTACTAAAGAAGTGGGATGAAAATAAGAAGCGAATCTCTATGGTTATGCCGCGAGATTACGCACGAGTGCTTGCAGCAATGGAGCGCGCAGAACGCGAAGGTTTACCGGTAGATAAGGCAGTTATGGAGGCCGTAAATGGGTGATCCAAAAGGGTTTTTAACAACGCCTCGTGAAACTCCAACTCGCAGACCAGTTGATGTCCGCATCCTTGATTGGAAAGAAGTTTACGAACCACAAGATTTAACTGATCTGAAGAAGCAAGCTGGTCGATGCATGGATTGTGGAATTCCGTTCTGTCACCAAGGCTGTCCGCTTGGGAATTTAATTCCAGAGTGGAACGATTTAATTTGGCGCGGTGAGATGCGTGAAGCAATCGATCGCTTGCATGCTACAAATAATTTTCCAGAATTCACTGGTCGCTTATGTCCGGCGCCTTGCGAAACTGCTTGCGTTGTGGCGATTAATGCTGATGCAGTAACTATTAAGCAAGTTGAACTTCGCACTATTGAAGAGGCTTTTGCCAATGGTTCTGTCATCCCATTGCCATCAGAGAGACTTACAGGTAAAACTGTTGCGGTAATTGGTTCTGGTCCTGCAGGTTTAGCAGCGGCCCAACAATTAACAAGAGCTGGTCACACAGTTGCGGTTTATGATCGCGCAGACAAAATTGGTGGCTTGCTTCGCTACGGAATTCCAGAATTTAAAATGGAGAAATCGATTCTTGATCGTCGAATCTCTCAGATGGAGAGCGAAGGAACTCGTTTCCGCAGTGGAATTAATGTTGGGATAGACATAACTGGAAGCGAATTGAAAACAAAATACGATGCAATCGTTTTAGCAGTCGGTGCAACAAATTGGCGCGACCTGCAAGTTCCTGGTCGTGAGTTCAAAGGTGTTCATCAAGCAATGGAATATTTACCTTGGGGAAATGCTCAAGGGTTAAACGAATTACAAGACGCACCACCAATAAATGCACAAGGTAAACATGTGGTAATTCTCGGTGGCGGAGATACTGGCGCAGATTGTTTGGGAACTGCAATCCGTCAAGGCGCGGCAAGTGTCACGCAATTAGAAATTATGCCGAGACCAACGGAGGAACGACCTTCTGCGCAACCGTGGCCAACTTATCCAATGATTTATCGGGTCAGCAGTGCACATGAAGAAGCCGGGGAGCGCATGTTCGCGGTTTCGACTGAAGAATTTCTTGGCGATTCCAACGGCAATTTACGTGGAATTAAACTTGTGGAGACAGAATTAATTGATGGGAAATTTGCAAAAGTTGAAGGTTCGGAGAAGGAATTACCAGCAGACTTGGTATTTCTAGCGATGGGATTTGTGGGACCAGAAAAATCTGAACTACTTAAGCAGTTAGAAGTAACTTTCGATGATCGTGGAAATATCATCCGTGATGACAAGTATGCGACAGCTGTCGAAGGCGTTTATGTCGCAGGCGATGCTGGACGTGGTCAATCGCTAATTGTGTGGGCAATTGCTGAAGGCAGAAGTGCTGCTGCAGCTGTTGATGAATTTCTGGTTGGCGAAACGCAACTGCCTTCACCGATCGAACCAACTGCTCGTTCAATGATGGTCTAATCAGTTTCATCCAATTTTAACTAGACTCACAAACTAAATAGGAAGCGGTTTTAAATGCGTAAAGCAAAAATTGTTTGCACCATGGGGCCAGCAGTTGAGGCACCTGGGAAGGTCGAGCAATTAATTGCTGCCGGCATGAATATGGCCCGACTCAATTTGTCTCACGGTGGCTATCCGGAACATCAAGCAAGACTCGATGCAGTTAGAGCTGCAGCAACTAAAGCATGTGTTGCAGTAGCAGTGCTTGTCGATTTGCAAGGCCCGAAGATTCGCCTTTCAAGATTTGAAAATGGACCACATGATCT
>CAXNFK010000090.1:0-5447 GCA_964201775.1 Candidatus Nanopelagicaceae bacterium | reverse complement strand
CGGTAATTGCATTGCTCTTAACCCGGTGGCGCTTCTGAATTGGCTCGGGGGTATGAAGTAATACATCAAATCTATGACCATCAACTTCGGCAATTATCTTCTGGGAAGCGGCCTTTGAATCGGCAGTTCCCTGCTTAAATGAAAATGGTGGAATTTCATTCTTGAATTCATTCTCAATGTAACTTGTATAAACCTTGAAATCTTTAATGAAATTAGGATCATCAACAATTGCGCGATGGAATGGCAACGCAGTTGCTAAGCCACCAATATCAAATTCACGCAGCGCACGTCTGGCTCGCTCGATTGCTTCTTCACGAGTTGCGGCGGTAACGATTAATTTTGCTAGAAGTGAATCAAAGTGCGAACCGATTGTGTGTCCGTGGTCGAAGCCAGCATCAATTCGAACTCCTGGTCCGGATGGAACTTCCCACTTAGTAATTGTTCCAAGTGATGGAAGGAATCCCTTTCCTGGATCTTCGCCATTTATTCTAAATTCAATACTGTGTCCGCGAATAATTGGATCAACTGGATTAATGCTCTGGCCATCAGCAATTCTAAATTGCTCGCGAACTAGATCTAGTCCAGTCACTTCTTCGCTAACTGGGTGCTCTACTTGCAACCTGGTGTTAACCTCTAAGAAGGAAATAGTTCCATCAGAACCAATCAAGAATTCACAAGTTCCGGCACCTATATAGCCAGCCTTTTTCATGATGGCTTTACTTGAAGAATAAAGCTGATCTATCTGTGCTTGCGTTAAAAATGGTGCTGGTGCTTCTTCGACTAATTTTTGGTGTCTGCGCTGCAGCGAACAATCTCTGGTGCTAACTACGATTGCATTACCTTTAGCGTCAATCAAAACTTGAGTTTCGACGTGACGTGGCTTATCCAAGTAACGTTCAACGAAACATTCACCGCGGCCGAATCCAGTTATAGCTTCACGGACTGCGGACGCAAATAGCTCTGGAATTTCTTCAAGGGTATGAGCAACTTTTAAGCCACGTCCACCGCCACCGTGAGCCGCTTTAATTGCAACAGGTAGGCCATGTTCTTTTGCAAAGGCTACAATTTCTTCAGGAGTTTCAACTGGATCAACTGTTCCAGCAACAAGTGGTGCACCAACTTCGGCAGCAATTTTTCGTGCCGATACTTTATCGCCTAGTAAACGAATTGCATTTGGTGGGGGACCAATCCAAATTAATCCTGCTGCAATTACTCGATCCGCAAAATCTGCATTCTCAGATAAGAAGCCATAACCTGGATGAACAGCATCTGCGCCAGATTTCTTTGCAATTTCAATAATTTTTTTCTGGTCCAAGTAAGTTTCAGCCGCTGATAAACCATTTAGCGCATAAGCCTCATCCGCCGTAGCAACGTGGAGTGAAGTTCGATCTTCATCTGAATAGATTGCAATTGATTTAATTCCATGATCACGGGCTGCACGAGCAACGCGAACTGCGATTTCACCACGGTTAGCTATTAGAACGGCTTTCATACGCTCACCTTAGATTTTGCAACCGCGCTCCAAGATAATCCTAAAGAATTAACGGCTCTGCGAAGTAATGGAAGTGAGAGTCCGATGATTCCGGAAGGATCGCCCTCTATTCTTGAAATGAATGGGGCACTTAAGCCGTCTAGAGTAAATCCACCGGCAACATTGAGCGGCTCACCAGATGCAACATATCCAGAAATTTCTGCATCAGTCATATCTGCAAAAAATACTTTCGAGGTAGAAACATCACTTATTTCAATACCTTGCTTTGTATCGATAATGCAATGTCCAGTATGTAGAAGGCCAAAGTTGCCACGTAACTCTTTGCAACGTGCAATTGCTAGCTCTTCAGTAAGCGGCTTACCAAATGACTTTCCATTAAATTCAAAGGTTGAATCACAACCGATAATTAAATGATCACTACCGACTTGTTCCTTGATTGTATGAGCCTTAAGAATCGCTAGCGCTATAACCATCTCTCTTGGAGCCAGCGCCGTAAGTTTTGGATCTTCTTCATCAACGCCACTAACAATTACTTGGGCAGATATTCCGCAAGACTCCAATAACCGCTTACGTGATGGCGAAGCAGAAGCCAAAACTACATTTCTCGACTCTGACATTAGAAGCTTTGCCCCCACTTACGTGGCAAAGGTTGGCGAATCTGTGATTTACGCCAGAGGCTTGCAGTATTTACCTTCTTTACAACCGGAGTCGGGAGCGCTTTCTCTAGCGCAGCAAGTTCTTTATCGGTTGCGGTTCCATTTAGAATCGTAAATTTATTATTCATTAGAGCGGAATATTTCCGTGCTTGCGTGGTGGAAGCGCAACCCGCTTATTGCGAAGGGCATTTAGCGCCTTAACAATTTGATGTCTAGTTTCTTGTGGCTCAATTACCGCATCAATAAATCCGCGATCTGCTGCGATGTAAGGATTAAGTAGCGTCTCTTCATAATCTTCGATTAGCTCTTTGCGTTTAGCATCGGTGTCTTTAGCATCAGCAAGTTCTTTGCGATGCAGAATATTTACTGCGCCTTGCGCGCCCATAACCGCGATTTGCGCAGTTGGCCAGGCCAGGTTTACATCAGCACCAAGATGTTTTGATCCCATAACAATGTAAGCACCACCATATGCCTTGCGAGTAATAACGGTAATTAGTGGAACTGTTGCTTCGCCGTAGGCATAAAGTAATTTAGCGCCGCGACGAATGATGCCATTCCATTCTTGTTCGGTGCCAGGCAAGAAACCAGGAACGTCAACCAAGGTAATCACTGGAATACCAAATGCATCACATGTACGAACAAATCGCGCTGCCTTTTCACTTGCTGCAATATCTAGGGTTCCGGCAAGTGCTTGTGGTTGGTTTGCAATGATTCCGACAGAGTGTCCTTCAACGCGACCAAAGCCAACGAGAATATTCGGCGCATAAAGTGTGTGAACTTCCAAGAAATCTGCTTCATCCAATATCGCTTCAACTAAAACTTTCATGTCATAAGGCTTATTTGGATTATCTGGAATTAACGAGTCCAGAGCGCGATCAGAAGGTGAGACATCTTTACTCTCGGTCGCTGCCAACACAGGAGATTCATCCATGTTATTGCTTGGCAAGTAAGAGAGAAGGGCTTTCACATAATCAATTGCATCATCTTCGCTATCTGCAAGATAGTGCGAGTTGCCAGTCTTGGTGTTGTGAGTGCGTGCGCCGCCAAGTTCTTCCATGCCAACTTCTTCACCAGTAACCGCTTTAATTACATCTGGGCCAGTGATAAACATTTGAGAAGTTTCATTAACCATAATTACAAAGTCAGTAATTGCAGGTGAGTAAACTGCGCCGCCCGCGGTTGGTCCCATAATTAGCGAGATTTGTGGAATAACGCCTGATGCTCGGACATTTCGCTTAAAGATTTCACCATATTGGCTCAGCGATGCAACGCCCTCTTGAATACGTGCGCCACCGGAATCATTGATTCCAACAATTGGAATTCCACTCTTAAGTGCGAACTCCATGACTTTTACAATTTTTTCACCAACAACTTCGCCAAGACTTCCACCAAAAGTTAAGAAATCTTGGGAGTAAATCGCAATTGCGCGACCATCAACGGTTGCATGACCAGTTACAACACCATCGCCGTAAATCCGGTTCTTATCCATTCCAAAATTTGAAGACCTATGACGCGAGAAGGCATCCATTTCCACAAAGGAACCTGGATCTACAAGACGGGCAATTCGCTCGCGTGCAGTTAGCTTTCCTTGGGCATGACGCTTCTCAATTGCTTCTGGCGTCCCATTCGTTTCGGCTTGCAAACGACGTCTGCGAAGATCAGCAATCTTTCCGGCTGTAGTGCGAATATCATCAGTCACGGTCGTAGATTACTAGTTCCTGCAGATTATTCCTACAAAGCAATTGAAACGGGTCAGCAAGTGAAGCCAGAATTATTGAATGCGAATGCAATTGCAAGCGCATTACAGACCAGTTACTGGCGGGTATCAGTTGTTGATGAGATCGATTCAACACAAAATTATTTACGCACCAGTAATCCAAAATCTGGCGAATTAATTACTGCTGAGTATCAGAGTGCAGGTCGTGGCCGATTAGATCGCAAATTTGATGCAGAAAAATCTAGCGCTCTGCTCTTTTCATTTTACTTTGAGCCAGAAACATTAATTAAAAACTTTGGCTATCTAACGTTGTTAGTAGGTGCAAGTGTTGCAGCAACTTTAAATGAGATTACTGAATCTAATAACTTTAAATGTAAATGGCCAAATGACATTTTATTTAACGACAGAAAAGTTGCTGGGATATTAGCCGAAAAGAATAACGCTGGCGTGATTGTAGGAATTGGTATAAATGTTTCAACCAGTGAAGCTGCGCTGCCCGTCGCTCATGCAACATCAATATTTCTTGCAACAAAACTTATTCTGGATCGCAATATCTTGCTGGCAAGAATTTTAAATAATTTAGCAAATGATCTGCTGGATTGGCGGAATGGCAGAGATTTAACGCAAAAATACCGAAATCTGAGTGCAACAATCGGAAGCCAGGTTCGGGTAGAGCTTCCAGGTGGTTCAAATGTTGAAGCGATGGCAGTTGATATCGATGAGACCGGAAGTCTTCACTTAAACAATGGTCAGATCATCACAGTTGGCGATGTCATTCATTTGGACAGTAAACTTTCGCAGTGAGCTTTCCACGAGTCGGAGTAGTAGGCGCCGGCCAACTTGCCAGAATGATGGCTGTAGCAGCGAATGATTTAGGAATTGATTTCAAAGTATTAGCAGCGATTCCGAATGATTCAGCGGCGCAAGTAACGCACTACATCTTGGGTGATTATTCAGATATAAATTCAGTATTAGATTTCGCCAAAAATTGTGATGTTCTTACCTTTGAACATGAGCTAGTTCCGCAAAGCGTAATAAAAGCAGTTGAAGCTGCAGGGATAAAGGTTTATCCACGTTCTGATTCCTTTACATTCTCTCAAGATAAGTTAGAGATGCGGAAGAAGATAAGTGAATTAAACCTACCCAATCCCAAATGGCAGAAATATCAGGGCCAGAACTGCGAGATAAGTTTCCCACTCATAGCTAAATTACCATCGGGTGGTTACGACGGTCGGGGAGTTTTCCAAATTGATTCGGAAGCCCAATTGCTTGAGCTTTATAAAAAGACTGGAACTCTCTTACTCGAAGAGAAATTGAATTTCGACTATGAAATTTCTGTGATGGTGGCAAGGTCACCACACAATCAAGCGGCAACCTGGCCAGCGACTTTAACTATTCAAAAAGATGGAATCTGCACTTCAACCGTTACTCCAGTCCCTGAAATATCTGATGCACTTGCCAATAAGGTGCAAGCTGCTGCGCTAGAAATTGCATCTGGAATTTCACTAGTTGGAGTTATGGCAGTTGAAATGTTTGTGATCGGTGAAGAATTTTATATAAATGAACTTGCACTTCGACCACA
>CAXNFK010000089.1:0-5460 GCA_964201775.1 Candidatus Nanopelagicaceae bacterium | reverse complement strand
GCTCCTTGAAAAAAATAGATTTCAAAGCGCTTAAAGATATTCCTAGTGATTCTGCGGCAGTTTTAGAGCGGCTAACTTGGGGACCACCCCGTGGGCAAGTCGGAAATATAAAAGCGCCTGGCAAACCAATTGGTTGGTTGCTAGAACACGATTACTTAGCTGTGATGGATTCCAAGACAGTTGTTTTGCCACGTGAAGTAGGAATGCATTTGCGCAATGGCAAAGTATTTAAGGAATATTCACCAGTTGCCAATTCATTTACAGGAACTGCACGCAAACAGAAAGATATAGACCGCGCAGCAATTGCAAACATTTCAGACTTTCTTAGATGGTGTGAAGAGCTTGCACATAACTGGTCAGACGAGCCTCCTATCGCACTACGCTCTGGCGGTCTTGGAATAAGAGACCTTAAGCGCAGCGCTGATCATCTTGGTGTTGATGAAAACTGCGTCGCCTTTGTTGCTGAAGTTCTCTACCTTGGCGGATTAATTGTTATTGATACTGACGATCAAATTTTGCCAACTAATTCTTTTGATATTTGGATGTCCAGGTCCCTTGAAGAGCGTTGGAGTTCTCTGGTCAGTTTATGGCTCGAAACATCTCGTGTAAGTGGCTTAGTTGGTAAGGCGGGCGAAAAAAATATTGCACCGCTTGGTCCAGAACTTGATCGTGCTGGTATCGCATCCATGCGCAAAGTGACCTTAAAGATTTTGTCAGAAAATCTAGAGAATGATCCTGCAATAAAAAACCTGCAGGAAATAATCGCTTGGCAGATGCCGCAGAGATTCAGCGCTGAGTATATTGAATGGACTTTGCGCGAAGCTGAATGGTTGGGATTAACTGGTCAAGGCGCGCTCTCGGAATTTGGAATAGCTTTTCTTAAAGGATCTGATGATCTTGGAGTTGAACGTGCACTACCAAAACCAGTTGACCATATTTTGATTCAAGCAGATAACAGCGCGATAGCTCCTGGGCCGTTGACAGTTGAACTTGCAAACATGATTGGAACAATCGCAGATATTGAAAGCCGCGGTGGTGCTTCGGTCTATCGCTTCAGCGAGAGTTCAATTAGACGAGGGCTAGATCACGGACAAACCGGAGAACAGATAAAAGATTTCTTAAAGAAAACATCAAAGACGCCAGTTCCTCAGCCCCTTGAATATTTAATCAATGATGTTTCTAAACGACACGGCCGCCTCCGAGTCGGTATTGCTCAGTCTTATATTCGCTGCGAAGATGAAGGATTGTTAACCCAAATATTGCATGACATAAAATTGGAATCTCTTCGCTTCCGTAAATTAGCACCACAAGTTTTGGTATGTGATTTTGAAGCCGGTGATGTGACTGCAACTCTACGCGAAGCAAATTATTTACCTGCTGCAGAAAATGCAAATGGTATTTTGATTTCAGCTCCTGCTATTCGCCGTGCAAAATCTCGCCCTAGACCGCCAAGAGTTCTCAGCGAAACATCTGCACCAAGCGAAATTGTTATTAAAGCGGCAGTGCGCACACTTCGTACTGGTGAAAAAGCTAGTTCTCATAAGCCACGTGAAGTGCCGCGCACAACTGCAAATGAAACTTTAGATTTATTACATCAATATATTGAAGAGCAAGCCAGCTTGACGATTGGTTATGCAGATACAAATGGTGGGGTTTCTAATAGGCTTATCGATCCAATCTCTATCTCCTTAGGCACGTTAATCGCTAGAGATCATGCAACTGGCGAGATGCAGAGCTTTAGGATTCCGAGAATCACCGGCGTCAGTCCCGCAAAGTAAGGCAGACTTATCCCATGGCCATCATCGAAGATCTCAAGAAACTTGTTGAGTTTGAATCGCCAAGTGAAGATCTTGGTGCTTGTCGTGGCGTTGTAGAACTTGCGGTTCAAATTGCAAATGAGAATCTAAAGCCAGAGGCACAATTAATTGAAGAAAATTCGCGCCCTATTTTTTGGTGGGGAAGTAAAAATCCTGAAGTAATTTTGCTTGGACATCTAGACACTGTTTGGCCTAAAGGGTCGTTTCTTCCAACATGGAGTGTTTCTGGTGACATTGCAAAAGGGCCAGGCATCTTCGATATGAAAGCTGGATTCTTGCAAGCAATTTATGCTGTTAAAGAAATTCCAGATGCACATTCAAAGGTTGCAATTATTGCAACTACAGATGAGGAAGTTGGAAGTGCAAGTTCTAAGGCTTTGATTGAACGCCTTTCAAAATCTGCAAGTGCAGTTTTAGTTTTAGAAGCATCCCTAAACGGCAAAGCAAAAACTGGCCGCAAAGGCACTTCGATGTATCAGATTGCCTTGCGTGGTCGAGCATCACATGCAGGGCTAGAGCCAGAAAAGGGAATCAACGCAACAACTGAGATTGCTGCCATAGTTATTGAAGTAGCAAAGTTAGCAAATCCAGAATTTGGAACAACAGTTGTCCCAACAGTTATGCACGCTGGCACAACTACAAATACTGTTCCGGCTTTGGCAACACTTGATATTGATATTCGCTCTTATTCTGCTGCAGAACTTATTCGAGTCGATTCCGCAATGAAGAATCTTGCAACAACGCATCCTGAAGCAAAGTTAGAAGTAACTGGTGGCATCAATCGCCCACCACTAGAACTTTCCGCAACTTCCGAACTCTATGAAATATTAGAGAAAGTGGCTAGTGAAATTGGTATGGCCCCAATCGGACAGGCTTCAGTAGGCGGTGCAAGTGATGGAAATTTTGCTGCTGCGGCTGGTGCAAGAGTTTTAGATGGCCTCGGTGCTGTCGGCGACGGCGCGCACGCACTGCACGAACAAATATTGCTCTCTTCAATTCCGTCGCGAGTAAAACTTCTAACTGCATTTATTAAGGAATTAATTCGTGACTGATGGCCCGTTAATTGTTCAAAGTGATAAAACCCTTCTTCTAGATATCGATCATCCACTTAGTGATGAATGTCGCCGCGCAATAGCTTCCTTTGCAGAACTCGAAAAATCTCCAGAACATATTCACACTTATCGCCTGACACCACTTGGCTTATGGAATGCCCGCGCTGCCGGACATGATGCAGAACAAGTCGTAGATATTCTTCTTAAGTATTCGAGATTTGCGGTTCCACACGCGCTATTAGTTGACGTTGCAGAAACTATGTCGCGCTATGGCCGGCTTCGCCTTGAAGCGCATCCGGTTCACGGATTAGTTCTAGTTTCACATGATCCTGCCGTGCTTAAAGAAGTTACCCGTGGCAAAAAAGTTGCACCAATGCTTGGGCTCCAATTAGATGCTGAAACCATTGTCGTTCATCCTGGACAGCGTGGCTTTTTAAAGCAAGCACTGTTAAAACTTGGTTGGCCAGCTGAAGATTTTGCAGGCTATGTAGATGGCGAACATCATGAAATAGATTTAGTTCAAGATGGTTGGAGCATCAGAAAATATCAAGAGCTAGCCGCTGAAGGTTTCTGGCACGGTGGTTCTGGTGTTGTAGTTCTTCCTTGTGGCGCTGGAAAAACAATTGTTGGCGCTGCTGCAATGGCTCATGCCAAAGCGACCACACTAATTCTTGTTACAAATACCATTGCTGCAAGACAATGGCGAGATGAGTTATTGAAGCGGACCACGTTGCATGAAGATGAAATCGGCGAATATTCCGGATCAAAGAAAGAGATTCGCCCTATAACAATTGCCACTTATCAAGTAATGACAACTCGCAAGCAAGGTGTTTACGCACATCTAGATCTCTTTGATGCAATTGACTGGGGCCTAATTATTTATGATGAAGTGCACCTACTTCCGGCTCCAATATTCAGATTTACCGCAGATATCCAATCTCGCAGGCGCCTTGGCTTAACTGCAACACTAGTTAGAGAAGATGGAATGGAAGGCGAAGTATTTTCGCTCATTGGCCCAAAGCGTTATGACGTTCCTTGGAAAGAAATTGAAGCGCAAGGTTATATTGCACCTGCAGATTGCATAGAGGTGCGCGTTAACTTAACCGATGACGAGCGTCTAAATTATGCGACTGCCGAACCAGAAGATCGCTATCGTTTCTGTTCTACAACAGCTACAAAGCGAAAGGTAGCAATTGCGCTTGCGAAGCAACATAGCGAAGAGCAAGTTTTAATCATTGGACAATATATTGATCAGCTCGATGCGCTAAGCGCCGAACTTGGGGTCCCGTTAATTAAAGGTGATACTCCAATTAAAGAACGTGAACGCCTCTTCAATTTGTATCGCGCTGGTGAAATTAAGTGTTTAGTCGTATCCAAAGTTGCAAACTTCTCTATTGACCTTCCTGATGCAACTATTGCAATTCAGGTTTCAGGAACATTTGGTTCGCGCCAAGAAGAAGCGCAACGGCTTGGTCGAATTCTGCGACCAAAGTCTGATGGCAGAACTGCACGATTTTATTCAATTGTTGCCAGAGATACTGTTGACCAGGATTTTGCGCAGAACCGCCAAAGATTCTTAGCAGAGCAAGGTTACGCATACGGAATTATTGATGCGGATGATGTTTTAAGTGCTAACCCAGATTAAAGTTTAGAGATAGCCGATCTAAATCGTTCTGGGTCAACTCTAAAAAAATCATGTGGTTGATTATTTATTAAAATAACTGGAACTTGTTCGCCATATTTTTCTTCGAGTTCTGGGCTCTCGTCAATTAATATTTTTACAATTTGAAAATTAAATTCCTGGCGAAATTCTTCTAAAACACCCAGGGCAACATCACAAAGGTGGCAATTGCTCCGTGAATAAATGGTTACTTCAATCATTATTAGATTCTAGAACTACTGCGCTACTACTGTGCCAATTACCAGCCTTTTTTAGAGTTAGCGGGTGGTATCCAAAGGTCTGGACTGCTAGCGTTTTGCCCATGCGCGCCCGATACCTTCTCCTAATTTCAGCGGTATTTGGCAGCGTTCTCATTGCCCCGGCTTCTGCTCTTCCTGCACAAGTTAAATCTGTAGATGCGCCGTGGGTCTACTTTTACGCAGATACCTCTGGTGGAAAAGAGATAACAACTAAAGCGGTTCCCCGCACTTTCTCAGTTGATAAAGCGCTAACTAAAAGTTCTTTTAAGGTTGATTTCACAAACACTCCAGAGATTTATCGACCAGCAATTAATGAAGCCGCTGATGTTTGGGCCCAGAATTTCACTTCGCAAGTTCCAGTAAAAGTTAAAGTTCTATGGGAGCGCCAATCCAATGCTGGTATTTTGGCTGCCGCTTCACCCGGAAAATTTCACTCTAATTTTAAAAATATTCCAGATAACGATCTTTGGTATGCATCGGCGCTTGCAGATGCAATTGCCGGAGAAGATATTGAACCTACAATCCCAGAGCTAACAATTCGAATTAATTCGACCAATGCACCAATGCTTTACCTTGGAACAGATGGTAATTGTCCAAGTAATAAATACGATTTGCAATCGATGATTCTCCACGAAATGGCCCACGGCCTAGGCTTCTTATCTAATGCAGAT
>CAXNFK010000088.1:0-5469 GCA_964201775.1 Candidatus Nanopelagicaceae bacterium | reverse complement strand
CAAGAACATTTCAATCTGGAAGACTTTTTGGAAATCTAACAGTTGCTGAAAATGTTGCACTAGGTGCGATTGGCTTAGGAGAATCTGGAAAAGTTGCTCGCGAGCGATCTGAAACTATTTTAGAAATTTTAGGAATTGAAAAGCTTTCACCATATCCAGCGGCAAGCATCTCTCATGGAAATGCCAGATTAGTTGGGCTTGCTCGCGCAGTAGCAGCGCATCCAAAATATTTAATTATGGATGAACCCGCTGCTGGTCTCAACGAGGATGAAGCGCCACGGTTGCTACATGCGCTAGAAATTGTTAGGAAAAATATTGGATGTGGAATGTTGCTTGTAGAACATAACGTCAAATTAGTTACACAGGCGTGCAGCAGAGTGTTAGTCCTGGCTACTGGAATTCTAATTTTTGATGGCAACCCACAAGATGCGCTAAATAACGCTGATGTTAAATCTGCTTATCTCGGAAATGCAGGTGTGCACTAATGGCGCTGCTAGAAGTCACTAATTTAGTTGCCGGGTATGGCAAGGTTGAAGTCATTTCAGGTGTTTCATTTACGTTAGAACAAGGAAAATCAATCGGAATTGTTGGGCCAAATGGCGTTGGAAAATCAACTCTGCTCCAAGCAATTGCCGGCGGTATTGCTCCTAAATCTGGATCAATAATCTTTGACGGAAAAAATATTGGTGGCAAGAAACCAGAAGACATTGTGCGTTTGGGGCTTTCACTAGTTCCAGAAGGCCGTCAAATCTTTAGCGGGCTTAGTGTGAAAGAGAATTTAGCCCTTGGGTTAACCGGTCGCCGCAATAAGAAAGGCGCGAACGAAGCTATTGCAAAAATGCGAGAACTCTTTCCAGTTCTATCTACCCACGAAAATCATCAGGCTGGAATGTTAAGTGGTGGGCAACAACAACAATTAGCAATTGCGCGCGCTCTTATTTCCGAGCCTAAAGTCTTATTACTTGATGAACCAAGCTTGGGCTTGGCGCCAACAGTCATTACCGATGTATTTGAACGGTTGCAGGAGATTATCGGGATGGGAACGGCAGTCGTTATCGTTGAACAGCGCGCAAACTTAGTAACTTCATTTGCCGAGAAAACAATTGTTATTAGAGATGGAAGAGTCCAGGCAACTTTAACTCCAGCAGATGCTGCAAATTCAGAATCTCTGCAACGTTCTTACTTTGGAGCTGGTGAATAATATGGTCCAATCAATTCTTGACGCGATTAGCCTGGGTGGGCTTTATTCATTAGCAGCTCTTGGACTTGGTTTAGTTTTTGGTGTGATGCGCCTGGTTAATTTTGCCCACGCTGAATTGATAACTATTGCGGCATATACCTTGGTATTAACTGCACAATTTCCACTAGCTATAAGTTTAATTTTTACTGTCCTAGTTACAGTCTTTGTCGCGCTCTTAATGGAATTTTCGATCTATCGCAGATTGCGCGGTGTAAATCCGGCAATTATGTTGATTGCATCATTCGGTCTCTCCACGGTGCTCCAGCGCGTCTATGAATTAATGTTTGGAGCACTTCCAAGGTCAGCAGTAGTTGCCCCATTCTTACGGGGCGATTTCAAGATTGCCGGGCTATCAATAACTATTTCGAGCGTTATTACTATCGTATTAACAATAACTATCTTGCTAGCAATGGGTTATTTGGTAGAAAAAACTTCACTCGGACTTCAACTACGTGCCGCATCAGCTGATTTCAAAACAGCGCGGCTTCTCGGAGTTAGATCGAACCGATTAATTAGTGCTGCTTTTGGTCTCAGTGGTGTGCTCGCTGCCTGCGTTGCTTTAATTCTAGTTATTCAAAATCCACAGATAAGTCCTTATTACGGTCTGAACATCACAATTCTTTCACTTGTCGGAATTGTTATTGGTGGAATTGCATCCTTACGAGGCGCTGCACTCGGTGGTTTCATAGTTGGCGTGGTTTTAAGTTCACTAAACACCTTGCTTGGAAATGGCCGCGTCTATGCATATAGCTGGCTCTTTATATTAGTTTTAGTTATCTTGCTAGTTCGTCCTGGCGGGCTCCTAAGTAAGGGCACTGAATTGGAGCGTGTCTGATGAAACACGGTGGCGTTACTAAATTCTCGATTCAAAACTTGCTTGGGCCGATAGTAATTTTAATTCTTCTAACTCACTTTGTCGGTGGCGCTTCAACAAGTTTGCAGTTAATTACGCAATTTGCACTCTGTCTTTTTGTAATGGTTCTTGCACTTCAAGTTTTTGTTGGAAATTCTGGCGTTCTCTCGTTTGGTCACGGTGCATTTGCACTTATTGGTTCGTACACATCAGCAATCCTGACCGCCCCTGTAAACATTAAAGATAATGCCTTAGCCATGAACCAACTCTGGGAGCCACTTGTTTCTCCCCAAGTTAATGTTTACGTATCACTAGTTATCTCAGCTGTAGTAGGTGGTTTAGTCGCGGGTATTACCGGAAGCCTTTTGATGCGATTGAATGGACTTGCTGCCGGAATCGCTACTTTCGCGTTATTAGGCGTTGCATATAACGTATTTTTTAACAATAAGAAGATTGGCCCAGGGTCCCAAGCGTTACCGGGTGTTCCATGGATAACAAATACTTGGATCCTCTTACTCCTTGCCGCGTTTACTTTAATTGTTGTTTACTTTATAAATATATCTTGGATCGGAAGAACTCTTCGTGCTACTCGCGAAGATGCAATGGCAGCGCCTGCACTAGGTATCAGCATCTTTAAGGTTCGTTTGATTGCATTTACCATTTCTGGTGCAATTGCTGGGCTAGCTGGTGGAATGTATTCCCACGTAGCAGGAACATTTCAAGTTCAAGATTATTATTTAGAATTTACCTTCGTGACTCTTTCAATGTTAATTGTCGGAGGAAGCGCAAGCATCTGGGGCGCACTAGTGGGCACCTTCATCATTACTGCGGTTGGCCAAGTGCTGCTTATGATGGAACAAGATATTCCAGTGTTTGGAATCCAAGTTCAAATTCCACTCGGTTCTCGTGCGGTGATAATTGCACTCACGTTTATTGTGATGTTGCTCTGGCGTTCAAGTGGCGTAACAAATGGCAAAGAATTTAGAATCCCTAAATTAAAAAGAATTAGTTAAAATGAGCAAGGTTTATCTCTTTGTAGCAATCGATGTAAAACCAGGCAAGCGCGAAGCGTTCCTTGAAAAAATCAAAGTTCATGGCGCACATATTCGCACGGAGGCTGGTTGTGAAACCTTAGAGATTTTCAATGATTCACAGAATTTAAATCAGGTTTGTGTCTGGGAAGTTTGGACTAGTCGCGCCCTCTGGGATGCACATATGGCGAATGCAGCGAGTGCAGCTTGGCAGAAGATAGCTGCGGAATTTGTAAATGGCGAGAAAATTTCCGTTCTGGATTCAATCTAGAACAATGGAAGCAGAAGACCGCTCTGTCTTTGAATTACCCTTTGAAAAGCCAGATAGAACTATCTCGTATGGAAAATCGGGAGATCAGGTAATTGATTTTTACAATTCTGCTAAGCCAAATGATTCAGTAATAGTTTTAATACATGGTGGATATTGGCGCCCAGAGTATGACCGTAAACATCTCGCTCCTTTTGCTAAAGCGCTTTCGAGCGCGGGCTGGTCCGTTGCGCTAATCGAATATCGCAGAATTATAGGAAATCCAGATGCGATGCTGTCTGATACGAAAGCGGCAATCTCGAAAGTAAAAGAAGAGTTTTCCAAAATAATCTTGATTGGGCACTCAGCCGGTGGGCATCTTGCACTTGTCTTATCAAATTTTACTAACGCAATTGGAACCATTGCACTGGCTCCGCTAACAGATTTAATTAAGGCGGAAGAATTAGATTTAGACGAGGGCGCGGTAGCTGACTTTCTTGGCACCCCTGCGTCACTCCGTTCTGACTTAGATCCAATGCGCTTACCTGCACCATCGAACCCGACAACGATTATTCACGGGACCCTTGATATTCGTGTTCCAGTTGAATTCTCGAGAGATTACGTTGCGCATAAAGCAGAAGTAAAAATTAACCTTATTGAAATTGAAAGTATCGGCCATTTTGAATTAATTGACCCAAGAAGCGGCATTTTTGGGCAAATTTCCCGAGTTCTTACTTCTTTGATTTAAGTTAAACAAGTAAGGTTTTGCTTATGGCTAAGAAAATTATTGTGCATGCTGGTTTTCATAAAACTGGCACAACCGCAATTCAATCTAGTTTCTTTGCCGCAAGAAATGAGTTAAGCAAAGCGGGAATTACTTATCCGGAAGTAGGCGGGAAAGCCCACCATAAAGCCATCTACTCACTTATGGGCAAAACTTGGGGTTGGGAAGATCGCGGCGGAGTTCTGGCTACCGATAAAAAATGGCGTAGTTTTGTAAAACAAATTAAGAGAGCTAAATCAACTGCGCTTGTCAGCTCAGAGTTCTTATGTGAATTAACAGAAGAACAGATCGTAAAATTCAAGAACGATCTTGGCTGTTCAGATATAAAGATCTATTTTACGCTTCGCCCGCTATTGAAGATCATCCCATCGGCTTATCAACAGCATTTAAAAATTGGGATTAAGAGCAATTATGAAAAATGGTTACATTCGATTTTAGATGAGCCAGGAGTATCAACTATCACTCCATCATTCTGGGTCAGACATATGCATGCGGAAGTTTTGGCCAAGTGGGTAAAGCACTTTGGAAAAGAGAATGTAGTTGTGATTGTTGTGGATGAGAAGCAACCAGAATTCATGTATCAAGAGTTCAATAACTTGCTCTCACTAAAGTCAGGTCTGTTGAAGCCGCAAGTAGATCAGGACAGCAATCGCTCACTAACACTTGATGAAATTACTTTACTAAATACGATCAATAAAAAATTCTCAAAAAAGCGAAGTTGGCATGACTATGAAACTTTTATTAGAAATGGATCTATCAAGTATCTGACAAATAAAGTTATTCCTGACCCAGAAGCTGCAAGGTTACTAACTCCGCAGTGGGCGGTCGATATAGCAAAGACAGTTTCAAAGAAGAATGTCGAACAAATCAAACTACTTGGAGTAAGGATTATCGGAGACTTAGATTCTTTTGAAAGCGCCCAGATTCCCATCGGTGAAAATCCAGAGATCACGATGATTCCTGTTGATTTAGCAGCTAAGGCTTTGGTAGCCATGGATTTGCGAGTAGTTGAGAAGCTCCCGACTCGTTATGTAGCAAGGGTTCTTTGGAAGATGATTAAGAGAGATATTCGCAAGAAAATCTAAAGCTTTCGAGTAATTTACTTAAGTCCTTCGTTAGCCCGATCTAAATCTGCTTGGAAATCGACCTCCACCGCAAATAAATCTGAGATATCGACAGGTTCCATTTCGATGCCATTCTTTTCAATTGCAAGTTCCAGACCACGTTCAAAGTAATCTTGATCAGCGCATGCTTCTAATTGCTTTATAACATCTGCTTTCTCGTGGGCGGAAATGAAGTTAATTCCGACAGCCT
>CAXNFK010000087.1:0-5524 GCA_964201775.1 Candidatus Nanopelagicaceae bacterium | reverse complement strand
CTTTCAATTCGGCTTTGCGCAAAGTGATTGATTCTTTGGCTTCTCGCTTCCAAGTACAGATGCCTTCGATTCCATCGAATTCTCCGGTCAGTACTCGGAGTTTGTTTTTAACGATATCTAATTTCCACTGGGCAAATTTCTGAATCTCCAAAACGCCAAGATGCTTTTCATGTAACTCAAGAGTTGTTTGAAGTGAATACTCTGCAGATTCTAATTGCTCTTGAAACGAAGCAATTGCATTAACTTGGTCTTCATTAAGAAGTGAAACATCAGGGCTCCAATCTTTAGCTGTTGCCATTCGAAATGACCCTTTAACTGGGTATTCCTTATCGGAGAATGCTTCGTATAGATCGGGGTACTTCTCTGCAAAAAGCTTTTCACTAAACTTCTTTGCCCCGGCTCTGGTCTGAACGGTTGCAACATTAGATACATCAACACCTTGTTCAATGGCCGAGTTCAGGTAATTGTCATATTCAGTAAGTAAATCAGTACAGATGCCACTGATCTCTTTATAGTCTAAATACTCCGAGAATAAGTCTTTTGCATCTTCTGACGGTTCCAACTTTGAACCATTACTCACTTTATCTTTCAATGTTTCGGCTAATTCAAAGTCTGAGTGGTTCACTTCCATCTCGAAAGCTAGTTCCTTGGCTTTTGAAATTGCACTTTGTAGCTCAACATCGGTGAACTCCATCCACTCGCCCATTACGCGATTACGGGCAAAGAGATAATGAAGATTGGTTTCAATGGCTTCAACGGCAGGCATTGTTAAGTTCTCGACAATGCAGAGCTTGCGCGGGTTACCAGTCTGATGCTCAAGTAGGCGGTCTTTCGAGTCACGATCAGCAGCATCACGCACAATACCGATCTTGAAATAGCGAGACCGCTCGCCAGTGCGAACATCTTGCTCGTTAACAAAATAAAGCTGACCGGGGGTAAGAATCATCTACTTATCCTATTCGCTCTTCATCGTATCTTCGATGGTGGCAATCCGACGCTTGATCTCATCAGCTTCTGCAACACGACCTTTGATTACCAAGATGTTGGCAATCTCTTTTTCAAGTTCAATCGCTAGATCCCAGTCTGTATCACAAGCATGCACATTCATGCTTAGCGCTTGGCGCAGATGATCTTCAGCTTCATCAAATTCACCTAACAACACCTTGGCACAACCCAGGCGGTAGCGAGCCCAAGTTTCTAACGCTTCTTTCTGGGCAGATTGAGCAAAGTCCAAAGACTTTTGGGCATGAGTTGTTGCTTCGACACCGTTCTTGAGTTCGATATATGCAACTGCTAAATACTCATCGCAGTAATAAACCTTCTCGGGTTCTTTAGCTTTCTTTAAGTAATTACGAGCAGCCAACATATATTCAAGAGACTCGGCATACTTTTCCAGACGGATAAGTGCAAAGCCGCAGTTGTAAGAATCAATGCCCATTGTGAAATCAGTTGTCTCTGGATCAATTTCTGCAATTGCATTTTGGTGGCACTGCAAAGATTTTTCATACTTGCCGGCGGCGAAATAGAAACGTCCGGCATCGCGCATCATGTCTGCAGCATCAGTTGGGTTATCTTCTTTTAATAGATCAACAGCGCGTAGTGCAAGTTCGGCAGCTTCTTCGTCACGATCAAGTTTGCGAAGTGACCAAGAGATGCCCTCATAAACATGCATCAGTGCTGATGTGCTTGTTTCAGCTCCAAGTTGTTCATAAATTTCGCGCGCACTTTCGCAAAGTGCGAGCGATGCTTTGTGGTCACCGCGGTCATAGGCAAGATGACTTAGTGCAACAAAAGTTTCGGCACGTTCAGTGCCTTGAGTATTTGGAATGCGCTGCCAGAGTTCTTTCTCGTCTTGCTTTTCATTATTTGACACTTATTTCCTTACGTCTTGCTAGCTAGTAACGGTTAAATTACTTGCAGTCACTGACAAAAAAGTGGCTCTAAGTAGCGCTGTTGGCTTCTTTTAGAGTCGATCGGTGACATGAACTGCGGGTTGCGGTAGTGGGGCTGCTGCGGCCTGTAGTGCGATGGGCTTTGGATCTTCGCTTTTGGGGGAAGCGAAACCTAGCACAGGATTTTCGAACATGCGTTCGGGGTTCTTGGGAGTTCGATAGGGGCGTGTCGGCTTTATAGGCTCAAATCGAGCCTGGTGACTTTTGGCAGGTGGGTGGCGGTTGCGAGCTCGGCGGGTAGCCAAGCCAAGCGGTGGCAACCACAATTCGGTGGTGGCCGCCTTCATCTATCCCCCAGATCCGATCTTCAAGTCGATCGGTGAGCGCCATGTCTTTGAGGCAGTCAAGCCGCTGCTATCTGATGGCGATGCTTTGTTTGCCAACTTGCAGCTTTCTGACCCGCGTGAAGGCGATATCGAAATTGATCTAGTTCTTCTGCTTAAAGATTATGGCGCGATGATTATTGAAGTTAAAGGCGCTCACATAACTTATGACAACGGCACTTGGATGCAATCTGATCCATCAGGTGTTCACCCAATTGATCCAGCCGGGCAAGCAAAGCGAAATACTTATGCTTTGCGCGACTACATAACTTCGAAGTGGTCACAAGGTACGTTGCGTTCGGAATGGTTGGTCGCATTCCCCCATAGCAATGTGGTAGATGTTAGAGATCCAAATTTGCCAATGGCCAAGATAATCCAGAAGAGTGGATTGCCATATGCGATGAGCGCAATTCGCAATCAATTAAATAATGTGCGCACTTTTCCGTTACCCGCTTATGACAACTGGGTTGATCTAGCAGTAAAGGTTTTAATTCCGCTTTCGGCGCAGAAAACAGATCGTGAAAGTGTGCTTGGTAATAATTATGAGTTTGTTCGTGGCTTGACGCACGAGCGCGAATTAATCCTTGATCAATTAGCTGATAACAATCGTTACTACGTTAAAGGCCCAGCTGGTTCTGGTAAAACTTGGTTGGCATTTGAGCAAGCAAAGCGCTGGACTAAAGAGGGATTACGAGTCGGTGTTCTAGCTTTCAATCGCGGCATTGTTACTTATATGAATACCAAGAATGCCGAGCTGCCTGAGTCAGAACAAGTTGCTTTGGTTGATACATTTCATGGGTTTGCTGAGTGGATCGGATCAACTGCTGGCAACCCAGCTAACTACAACGACCCCATCGATCGATACCGAGAAGATTTGATTCTGCGTGCGCAAGAAATTGCAGATGAAGAAAAGTTTGATGCCTGGGTAATTGATGAAGCACAAGATTTCTTGCCTTCATGGTGGGAGACCCTTAGATATGCACTTAAAGATCCAGTAAACGGGAAAATGGCGTTATTCGGCGATGATCAACAGGCGGTGTTTGGGCATCGGCCATCGCCAGAAGGTTTCTTCGCCGCGATGCGGTTAACTGAAAATCTGCGTAATTCGCAGCAGATTGCAAGGGCTGTAAGTAAGTTTATTGAGCGTCCTACAACCGCTCGTGGCCCATATGCATTTGAAATTGAGTTTGTAGTAGCTGGTGAAGATGGCGTGATGGAAGCGGCCGAAGATGTTGTTGCCAACCTAACTGATCAAGAGCATTGGCACCCCGGTGAAATAGCTTTATTGACTACCAAGAAAAGACATGGCGAACATGCGGCACAGGCTGATTTAGATATTGATGCCTATTGGGAAGATCTCTGGGCAGGTGAAGATGTTTTCTACTGCACCGTCGGTGGGTTCAAAGGACTTGAACGCCCCGTAGTAGTTCTGGCGATTAACGGTTTTCACACAGATACTGAGCAGAACGATGTGCTCTATGTGGGCATGTCTAGAGCAAGAGACAAATTAGTTGTTGTTGGTGATGCTGAAGTAATCGAGAAGTTGAAGTCTTTGAATTCTTAGTACCAATCGACATCTGAAATGCTTTGGATTGTGATTTGTTCTTTATCTCTTGCAAAGTAACGGATTATTAGCCTGTCTTCAAAATTTCCTTCGAACTGCATAAAATCTCCAGCAGTGCCAGCAAGAGCGCCATCTAGAATGACAATCGACATTCCACGTTCAAGATTCGATCTTTCTGGCTTAGTGAATATCTGGCTTAATTCAGGAATTTTATTGGTTTTCTCTCCCACATACAGAAGCGCTTGTTCTATAAGAGTTTCAACATCTTGCAAAGGAACTTCTAGCTGCTGCGAAATCCTTGAGTTTTCCTTGTCTAGCCCGTAGCGAAGTCTAAGGATTTCATAACATAGCGAGTTGTATTTGCGAATTTCAGAAAGTCTGGTTCGAGCGTCAATAACAGCATCAAGGAGATCCTGATATTTGTCCTGTCGTCCTTGCCCAGAACTCTTTGTTTGGTCAGCTACGGAAGATGAAGAAATTCCAGGGCTAAAGTCAAAGGCAGCACGAAGTAAGTTTTCGATGTTCAAATGTTATGTTCCAGAGAATATATAAAACTAAATTTCTCGGACAAAAGACCAGGCGCCTTTTTGAAAAGTAGCCGATACGCGCTCTGATTCTTTATAACCTACGGAACCATCTTGTAGAAATAAGGAATCTTCGTCGACTGTTAATTTCGATATGTAAAGAATCTCACGACTTACCGAAGGTATTGCTACATAGCGGGTTAAGCGCATATGCGTATCGCAGGAATATCCATCTTCGTCATCGAGATCATCATCAGAAAGAAAGAGTCGATCAGTGCCATCTTCAACAATTAGGTACTTGTACTCGTTGAGAAATTCTTCACTGCCGCCAGAGTTCGTGACTACTTTTAGACCTTTGGCATCCGTTGAATCAGCTAGGAAATCAACGGACGTACCTTCGTCTTCCGTGTCATCAACCATGAATATTCCCTCACATTAAAATCTCTTGTCTGAAATCTAAGCCCAATTCTTGCCTAAACAAAGGATAAAAACCAGAGATTTAATTTAAATGGCTCGTCACTTTGTCACTCCCCTGTGCTATCTTTTGGCTAGGTTAAGAACTAAGCGATAAGCCCTTTAGCTTGCTTAGTGCCCTCCGCGCAGATCGACCCGCGTCCGGTGGCCCTAAAGGAAAACCTGCCGGCGATGAAAGACACCGCCGGAAGTAGCGGGTCTTCTTTCATGTAGAGGCCCAGTTAGGGCTAATTGCCATGCCAATTAACCATTCGACAGGCGTCTTTAATGTTGAAGGAGTTCAATTCCAATCTATCTGCTCGTGCGGATGGTTATCGACTATTTCATTTCTTGAGGAGGTTGATCTTCTACGTGCAATGCACGCGCATGCACATGCAGTATTTAAAAGCTATCAAGAGTAATTCTAGATAAAGTTCATAACGGATATTTTGCATTTGCAAATTGATTCGTGATACCTTTGTTCAGTATTCAAATGGGTACAAAAATTCGTCCTAGTTTTCTCTAATTGAGACAGAAACTAGAAGAAGAAGGCTAAATCTAAGTACTTCAGCCAGATTTAGCGCCAACCGGGGACATCCACCGGTGGAACTGAAGAAGACGAGATCAGAGATCGCACCGCGGTCATCTTTTAAGGAGTCTTACTTGAAAACACATAAAGCTTTATAGCTCGCAAGAAACTCATCAATT
>CAXNFK010000086.1:0-5532 GCA_964201775.1 Candidatus Nanopelagicaceae bacterium | reverse complement strand
ATAGATATGTCACTTGTTCTTGCAGAACGCATCTTCGGCCAAGCCTTTGCAGAAAAAATGCAGTTGGATATGGAATACGACCCTAAGCCGCCTTTTAATGCCGGCCATCCAAGAAGTGCTCCTGCAAGTGTTCAAGCAGAGCTGCGTGGGCTCTTTGATTCTGTATTAAAAAAAGATTGATTAAAACTTAGATTAATAAACCTTTAAGATTTTACTAAGTTCTTTTCGTTCTAAATCCGGCACAGTGCAACCTTCAGCTGGATAGCCAACAGGAAAGAGAATGTATGGGCGTTCATTTGCAGGGCGTTCGAATATCTCACTCAAGAAGCCCATCGGGTTGGGTGTGTGCGTGAGTGTAGAAAGTCCCATTGTGTGAAGGCTTGAGATAAACATTCCGCAGGCTAAGCCAACAGATTCATTAACGTAATAGTTCTTTTGCGGTGATCCGTCAGGAAGAACTTGCGATTTCTGAGCAAAGCAAACGACAATCCAAGGAACGATGTCGAGATATTCCTTATTTGAATTAGTACCTAAATGAGAAATTGCATTTCGCCATGACGGTGGCATGCGACCGCCTTCATAATTCTCACGTTCTTCAATCTCGGCCGCTTCGCGAATGCGATGTTTTAATATCGGATCAGATGTCGCGCAGAAGAACCATGGCTGTTGATTAGCGCCACTTGGTGCAGTGTTAGCAGTTTTTACTGCAATCTCGATTAACTCTTGCGGGACAGGCTCTGGTGAAAACATTCGCACACTGCGGCGAGAATTCATATGTTCGAAGAAATCTTTACCGTGCGTCAGAGATTCATCAATTGGCAAAGGCAGAGGTTGATATTTCATTATTCGATTTTAGAGGTGTCGATACTCGAAAGAGAAGGGGTTAGACGCAATTAAGGTATGGCACACTCACGCCTATGCATGAGTTCACACCTGAAGTTGAGGCACTTGCTAAAGAAGTTTTGGCATACAGCCTTGAGCGTTTAAAGAGCGATCCACCTTTGGATGGACCAAGAACTGCGGAAGATTTGTTTAATGAAGTTGGAAACACAATTACTGCAAAAGGTTTGGGCGGGCAGAAAGCGTTAGAAGTTTTCACTGAAGTATTAGCAAAGGCATGTATTTCTACTGATCATCCTCGTAACTTGGCATTTATTCCATCTGCACCAAGTGAATTTGCAAACCTATTTGATTTAGTTGTTGGTGCAAGTGCATTGTATGGCGGATCTTGGCAAGAAGGTGCTGGCGCTGTCTTTGCGGAAAATCAAGCGTTGCGTTGGTTATCTGATTTAGCAGGATTGCCACAATCTGCTGGTGGGGTGTTTGTGCAAGGTGGAACTATTGGAAACCTTTCAGCACTTGTAGTTGCACGGGCGCAGGCTCGTAAGAATTATCCAGATGCTGTTCGATTCGCTGTGGCTTGTAGCGAAGAGGCGCACTCTTCTATTGCTGGCGCCGCGAATGTGATGGATGTAGATGTATTAAAGATTGCCACCGATGCGAATGGAAAATTGCAGGGCGAGGCGGTTGGCGCTGCGATTGATGAATTGCATAAGAATTCGAAGGTGCGAGTATTTGCTGTTGTCGCAACTTCCGGAACAACTAATTTAGGAATAATTGATAATTTAGAGAGCGTTGGTAAGGCTGCACATGATCGTGGAATTTGGTTCCATGTTGATGGTGCATATGGTTTGGCTGCGTTGTGCGCGCCATCTGTTCGTCCTTTGTTTAATGGTGTTGAAGCCGCTGATTCATTTATTGTTGATCCGCATAAATGGTTGTTTGCGCCATTTGATGCTTGCGCACTTGTGTATCGAAATCCGGCACTGGCTAAAGAGGTTCATACCCAACATGCTTCTTATTTAGAGACACTGCATGATGACTCTTGGAGCCCTTCGGATTACGCAATTCATTTAACTCGCAGAGTTCGCGGTTTACCTTTCTGGTTCTCACTTGCTGCTCACGGTGTGGATGCATATACCAATGCGATGGAGCAATCTTTAACTGTGGCAAAGCAAGCAGCCGAACTGGTTAAGAAACATCCGAATTTAGAGTTACTTCGCGAACCAGAGCTTTCAATCGTTGCCTTTACTCGCAAGGGTTGGGATAAGAGCGATTACCAAAAGTGGAGCGATAAGTTATTGGCCGATCAGATTGGCTTTATCCCACCCTCATCGCATGAAGGTAAGCCGATATTGCGCTTTGCAATTGTTAACCCTTGGACCAAAATTTCAGATATCGAAATGATTCTGGCAACTCTTTAGATTAGCGATCTAAAAGATTCTGAGTTGGATTGTATGCCGAACCATTGCGACGTTTTGCAATTGCAGAGAGAGCTTCTAGAACTACTCGGTTAGCAAGAATTGCAGTTATATCTGCGTTATCAAATGGTGGAGCAACTTCAACGATATCGATTCCAACGATAGGTAGTTCAAGACAAATTCTGCGAACTGCTTCAAGTAATTCACGGCTTGTCATTCCACCAGGTTCTGGCGTTCCAGTTCCTGGGGCCATGCCTGGATCTACGACATCAATATCAACAGATAAGAAAACGCCATCACATTCATTTGTAAGAGTTGCAAATGATTCATCTAGAACCGCTTTCATTCCGCGGTGATGAATTTCAGTCATCTCGTAAGAGCGCATGCCTTGGTCGCGCATCCAGTTTAAAGTTTTATTTTCTGGCCAATATCCGCGAAGCCCTAGTTGCAGGAAGCGATCGCCACGAACATATCCGTTGTTAATTAGATTTCGCATCGGCGTTCCATGTCCGACGAGTGCGCCAAATTGATCTTCACCAGTATCAGCATGGGCATCAAAGTGAATCATCGAGATTTTGCCTTTACCGCGATGCATTGCAATACCCGCCACATCTGCAGAAGCAATTGAATGATCGCCGCCAAGAACAACTGGAATTATTCCGGCGCGAGAAATCTTTTCTGTTGCAACTTTCAAAACTTCCAGTGATTTAACTAGGTCTCCCCCTGGCATTAACAAATCACCAGCATCAAAAACTTTAAGATCTTTTAAGCCATCGGTGCGAAGTGCAAGATGCGGTCTTGATCCATCATGGGGTAAATAATCTCCGCCACGAATTGCTTGTGGGCCAAACTTTGCACCGGAACGATGTGATGTTCCGGAATCGATTGGTGCTCCGACGATAATTACATCGGCACCTTTGTAAGTCGATGGATCATCTAAATCACAAGATGGAATGCCAAGAAAGGTGAAGGCAGGTCCATACATGTTTCCGTGATTGGTCATGTCGCTCTTCTCTCTATAAATCTTTAGGCTTGCGCTTTTTAAGTTTTCTAGGATCAACTTTCTTCACAGATTCTTGTGCCTTATTCAAAAGTGAACGGGCCCAAGTGAATTCCAGAGCCAAAATAAATAGGCCTGCGATAACTGGTGGAAGGGTAAAGGGGCCAGGCAGAATTATTAAGATTCCTCCAATGGCGATGAGCGTGAAGCCAATAACCATGACAATCAACTTACGAACCGGAGTTGGAACTCCGCGCCAGATTTTTCTGTATTCCACGGTTTAATCCTAACGCTTGGCTCGTTAAGATATTGCTGTGGAACTCCAGAAGATACTTCTCTATTACGGCTTTACGCCGATAGCCGATCCAGAAGCGGTTCGCTTATGGCAACAGGCGCTCTGTGAATCCTTAAACATCAAAGGTCGAATCTTGGTTTCAAAACACGGCATCAATGGGACTGTCGGTGGCGATATGTCAGCACTAAAGAAATATGTGAAGACCACTAAAAAGTACCCAGGATTTAAGAAGATTGATTTCAAGTGGTCGGGTGGAACCGGAGATGATTTCCCAAGGTTAAATGTGCGAGTTAAAGATGAGCTTGTGGCATTTGGTAGCCCAGCTGAAATTGATGTCGATATAAACGGTGTTATTAATGGCGGAAAACATTTGAAACCATATGAAGTAGATAAATTAGTAGAAGAACGTGGCGAGGAAGTTGTCTTCTTCGATGGGCGCAATGCTTTCGAAGCCAAGATTGGTAAATTTAAGAATGCAATCGTTCCTGATGTTGAAAGTAGCCGAGATTTCATCAGTGAAATTGAGAGTGGAAAATACGATCACATTAAAAATAAGCCAATAGTTACATATTGCACTGGCGGAATCCGTTGTGAAATATTGTCAGCTGTAATGGTTAAACGCGGCTTCAAAGAGGTCTATCAAATTGAAGGTGGAATTGTTCGATACGGAAATAAGTTTGGCGATGATTCGCTCTGGGAAGGTTCTCTTTTCACATTCGACGGGCGCATGGCGATAGATTTCTCAACCAAGACAAAGGTTATTGGCGAATGTGAACGTTGCAACGCTGCTACAAATACCTTCTTTAATTGTGCAACCGCAAGTTGTCACGAATTGATTCTGCTCTGCGAAGATTGCTCAAAGTTGGATTCGAATTTAAGTTGTGTGCACTCTGGCGTTAACAAGCGCGACGCTGAAATGGTTGGCTAACAGAAGGTGGCAGACCTAAGAGTTTGCGTTATCGGCACAGGTGCCATGGGCACCGATCACATAATCCGAATCAATACTCGAGCGTCTGGTGCGATTGTCACTGCAATTGTTGAACCAGATGCTGCGCGAGCTGCTGCAGCGCTAACGCATGCACCAGGCGCCAAACAGTTTGCGAATATTTCTGATGCTATTACAAGTGGATTGATTGACGCGGCGCTAGTTGCAACACCTGGTGCCTTCCATGAAGAAGTTTTGCTTCCAATTATTGCTGCCGGGTTGCCTGTTCTATGTGAAAAGCCAATGACTCCTGACGTTCCTTCGGCGCTTCGCGTAATAGATGCTGAAGTTGCCAGTGGAAAGAAGATTATTCAAGTCGGCTTTATGCGCCGTTTTGACGAAGGTTATATTGAATTGCAGAAACAAATCTCTAGCAGCGCCTTAGGTGAATTATTGGCCCTGCACTGTGCTCACCGAAATCCATCAGTTCCTGAATGGTATGGCAATGAAATGTTGATTGCGGATTCGGTATCTCATGAAATTGATATTGTGCGATTCTTAACTGGTTCACCGATTGTTTCTGCCGAAGTTAAACAGCTTAAACGAAATAAATTAGCCCCAGAGCGGCTAAATGAACCGATTCTTGTTCTTCTAGAAACTGAGTCAGGTGTTATAGCAACAGTTGAAATGAATGTTTCAGTTCAGTTTGGCTATCAAGTTATTACTGAAGCAGTCTTCCAACGCGGCGTAAGTGAAATTGGACGATCCAACGGAATGACAACTTGGGAAGCTGGGCGTTCTAGCACTGCAGAACATGTTTCATATTTAACAAGATTTGCACGTGCATACGATGACGAGATTCAATCTTGGATCAATGCGGCAAAAATTGGACAAATTGGTGGTCCAAATGCGTGGGATGGATATATGTCGGTTGCAGTTGTTGAAGCGGGATTGAAATCACTTCAAAGCGGTGAAAAGGTTTCAGCTACTTACGTAGCAAAACCAGCTTTCTATAACTAGTATTTGCACCCTGAAACGTTAACAGGGGGAA
>CAXNFK010000085.1:0-5565 GCA_964201775.1 Candidatus Nanopelagicaceae bacterium | reverse complement strand
AATATTGGTTGGACCTGGCTGATGGAATCACTAAAAGCAAATGGTTGTGATTTTACGGCGCCAAGTGGAACAGTTACCAAAGTTGCAAGTGCATCTTTCGGAACTTTAGAGAACTTGGAAGAAGACAGCGAGTTGGAAGTTAGAGCTTCTTGGACTCCAACATCTGGTGCGCAAATCGCAAACCACATAAAGGCTTGGGTTGAACTTTTAGAAATGTCGGCTGGACTTGCACCGATTCCCGAAGGTGTAACACAGCTAAGTCGCAGTAGATAATGGCAGAACCACTTCTTGCTCCAGCCGGAGGAGTTCCCGAATTAATTTCTACGCCCGAACAACTGGCAGAAATGATTGCAGAACTTAAGGACGGAACTGGTCCAATAGCGATCGATGCAGAACGGGCATCTGGTTACAAATATTCAGCAATAGCATATTTAATTCAAATAAAGCGCAACGGTGGCGGTTTACATTTAATCGACCCAATTGCAGTTGGGGAAAGTAAATACTGGGGCGAATTAAGTGAAACTTTCAAAGCGGAAGAATGGATTATTCACGCTTCTACTCAAGACTTAGCCTGCCTGCGTGAAGTTGGTATTGATCCGCAAATTATTTTTGACACTGAATTAGCGGGACGAATCGCAGGTTGCGAACGCGTCGGACTCGGGCCACTTACAGAACAACTCCTTGATGTTGCTCTGGCAAAAGAACATAGCGCTGTTGATTGGTCGATCAGGCCACTGCGTCCAGAGTGGCTTAACTACGCAGCCCTTGACGTCGAACTATTAATTGAGTTGCGCAATGAGATTGAAAAATTGTTAATTGAAAATGGAAAATTGGAATGGGCAAAAGAAGATTTTGCTGCAATCTTGCGAGCGCCTGCATCACAACCTCGTAAAGATCCATGGCGCCGAGCATCAGGAATTCATAAAGTACGAGATTTGAATGCGCTAGCAATAATTCGCGCCCTGTGGTCTGCCCGAAATGAATTTGCGAAAGAGATTGATCTTGCCCCGGGCCGGGTTTTCAATGATGAGACACTTCTATTGATTGCAACTAAACCGCCCAAAGGGTTTGGTGATTTCAAAAAAGCTCTGCTGCGCCGCACGCGGTTAACTGCGATGCCATTTGAAGATTGGTTCAAGCTATTTGAAGAGGCACAAAACCTTGAAGGTGAAGATCTACCTAAGTTGCGAACTCCATCCGAGGGCTTGCCACCACCCAAGATGTGGCAAACGCGTAACCCACTTGGTTATGCCCGCCTTACTCATGCCAGGGCGGCGATTATTGAATTAGCGCTGATGAATAACATGCCAGCAGAGAACTTAATTTCACCAGAAGCAATTCGAAGAACTTGTTGGCCCAATCCCCCGGAAGATCTCGATGACCGAGAGCGGTTTGTCGTATCTGAGCTATCTGAATTCGGGGCAAGACCTTGGCAGGTTGCACTTGTTTTAGGCCCGATAACGGCGATTTTGAGCGAAACAGAGCCACTTATTGTCGAGGTCCCGCCAGAGGAAGTTACTGAGGGTGAATCCCCAGCTCCTGAAAGTGATTAATTACGCAACATTTAAGTTGCGAAAACACCAACAATGGTTTTAGGCTTCATCCCATGTACAGCACATTTTTAATCGCACTGCGCGAGGGCCTAGAGGCCGCGCTAATAATCGGAATTCTTGTCGCCTACCTTGTGAAATCAAACCAACGTAAATCCCTGCCTGCGCTTTGGACTGGTGTCGGGGTAGCACTTTTGGCTAGCTTTGCATTTGGTGCCTTCTTAACGTTCTCTTCGACTCAACTTTCAGAGACTGGCGAGCAATTGTTTGCTGGAGTTACATCACTTGTTGCAGTAGTGCTTGTTACATATATGGTTTTTTGGATGAAGCGCGTTGCCCGCGGTTTAAAAAGTGATCTACAAGGAAAAATTGAATATGCAATGCCACTTGGCAAATTAGCCTTGGTTTCTGCTGCTTTCTTTGCAGTTGCACGAGAGGGCCTAGAAACAGCGCTCTTTGTTTACTCTAACTTTAGAACTGTATCCAATGATTCCTCTCCTGCGATTGGATTAGTTCTTGGATTAGCGCTAGCCGTTGTATTAGGTATTGCAATTTACCAAGGCAGCTTAAAAATTAATTTAGGAAAGTTTTTTACAATTACTGGTATTGCTTTAATCGTTATCGCCGGTGGAGTTCTTTCATATGCCATTCATGAATTCCAAGAGCTCGGCGCACTTCCAGGTGAAGATTCATATGTCTGGAACTGGGTTAATGCCGATCCAACAATCACAACACTGCTTTCAGGAACAATCGGAATTAGCACCAAAATCTCCTGGTTGCAGCTGATCGTTTGGGCTTTCTACTTGACGACCGTTCTGCAGGCTTACTTAAGGCCAAAAAAGGTTGAAGTTAAAACCGCTTAAGTTGCAGTGCTGCTTCCAATTTTTGCTACTGACGAGTAACCTTACGGGAATACCAACCATTCTTTAGTTATCATAAGTAGGAGTTTTCGATGAGTGAGCGCGTTGTCCTTGTAGATGCCGTCCGATCCCCTTTTGGTAAAGCGGGAAGTTTGTATCAAGAAACCAGAGCTGATGACATTATGGTTCGAGTCATTCGCGGACTGTTGGAACGCAATCCAAAAATTTCGCCTGCTGCAATTGATGAAGTTGCAATCGCGGCCGCAACACAATCCGGTGATCAAGGAATGAATATTGGTCGAAGCGTTTCGCTACTCGCGGGAATACCTAACACCGTTCCTGGATATTCAATCGATCGCTGGTGCGCGGGCGCACTTACTGCTGTAACCACTGTTGCTGGCGCAATCGCCATGGGTCAATATGATTTTGCAATTGCTGGCGGTGTTGAACATATGGGACACCATCCAATGGGTGAAGGAATGGATCCAAATCCAAGATACTTGGCAGAAAAATTAGTTGATACCGATGCACTTCAAATGGGAATGACCGCAGAGAGATTGCATGACAAATTCCCACATTTAACTAAGGCGCGTGCCGATGCCTACGCAGTTGCTTCACAGAACAAAACTGCCGCTGCATATGCTGGCGGAAAAATTCAACGCGATTTAATTCCAGTTGCAGTTCGTTCAGTTGAACTTGGTTGGGGAATGGCAACTATCGATGAGCCACCGCGCCCAGGAACAACTGTTGAAGCACTTGGTGCGCTGAAGACGCCATTTAGACCTATGGGAAATGTAACTGCAGGAAATGCTGCCGGATTAAATGATGGCGCAACTGCGGCAATACTTTCTAGTGAATCAAAGGCCAATGAACTTGGACTTGGAATCAAAGCAAAATTAGTTTCATTTGCCTTCGCTGGAGTCGAGCCAGAAATTATGGGATACGGACCAGTTCCAAGCACGATTAAAGCCTTGGCTAAAGCTGGTTTGAAGATTGAAGATATCGGTTTGTTTGAAGTTAATGAAGCATTCGCGATTCAAGTTCTTTCATTTCTAGATCATTTTGGAATTGCCGATGATGACGCTCGAGTAAATCTCTATGGCGGTGCTATTGCTGTTGGACATCCTCTTGCTTCATCCGGTGTTCGATTGATGATTAATTTAGCTCGCGGTTTCGAAGAGCATCCTGAAGTTAAATATGGCATTACAACAATGTGTATTGGTCTTGGAATGGGTGGCACTGTTATTTGGGAGAACCCCCACTTCAATGGCTCCTCTGGAAAGACTGGCAAATAATGAGCGATTTAAAGTTGCCTGAAGGTGCACCGGAAGAAGTTGTTACTGCTGCACATGTACGAGAAATAGACCTTGCACCATTTGGCCATACTGGAACTCTTTCGCTAATAACTTTAGATAACGGAATGGATCACAATCGTCCAAATACTTTTGGGCCACAATCACTAAATGCCCTAAACGATGCAATCACAGTTGCTGAAGCAAGTTCTTCTATTGCCATAGCGATTACTGGTAAGCCATTTATCTTCGCAGCAGGTGCCGATTTATCAGGCATTTCTTTTATGAGCGACATGAAGCAGGCACAAGCAATTGGAAAACTTGGTCACGATGTCTTTCGTCGCTTTGGCGAAGGCCCGAAACCAACCTTTGCATTTGTGAACGGTCTGGCACTTGGCGGTGGCCTTGAAGTCGCACTCCACTGTAAATATCGCACTGTTGCATCAACCTCTTTTACTGGACTTCCAGAAGTCTTCTTAGGTCTAGTTCCAGGTTGGGGTGGAGCAACAATTCTGCCAAAGCTAGTTGGGCCAAAAAGCGCGGTTCAAGTAATTATTTTGAATGCTCTAAACAACAACACAATGATGAAAGCTAAAGATGCATTGGCACTCGGTGTTGCAGACGCAGTGTTTGAACCATCCGATTTCTTGGAGAACTCAATTAAATTCGCAGCCGCTGTCTTGAACGGTACAAAGAAAATTGAACGCGCAGATCACACTGGTAATGAAAGCGAATGGGATGAAGCACTTGCGATCGGTAGCGCAGCAGTATCCAAGAAATTTGGTGGGGCCCAGATTCCACAAGCGATTAAGGCTCTAGATTTAATCAAAGCAGCTCGAACAAATACTTTTAGTGCTGGCTTTGATGCCGAAGATAAAGAACTTGCAAATCTTGCTATGAGCAATCCGCTTCGAGCATCGCTCTATGCATTTAATTTAATTCAGAAGAAGCGTAAGAAAGTTGAAGGTGCACCAAAAGCTGCACTCGCTCGCAAGGTAACTAAGGTCGGCGTTGTTGGTGCTGGTCTTATGGCTTCTCAATTAGCGCTAATAATTCTTCGTAATTTGAAAGTTCCGGTTGTAATAACTGACTTAGATCAGGAGCGCGTAGATAAAGGTCTTAGCTACATTCGTGGCGAGCTCACTAAATTGGTAGAGAAGAAGCGAATGAGTCCAGAGAGCGCAGCAAGATTGAGTTCACTGGTATCTGGCTCGACAGATAAAGCAATTTTCGCAGATGCTTCTTTTGTAATTGAAGCCATATTTGAAGAGCTAGAACTAAAGCAGAAGCTATTTAAAGAGCTTGAGAAGATTGTGTCCACTGAATGCATCTTGGCTACAAATACCTCTTCGCTATCAGTAACAAAAATGTCTGAAGGCTTGGCAAACCCAGAACGCGTAATTGGATTCCACTTCTTTAATCCAGTTGCCGTAATGCCACTACTTGAAATTGCCAGAACACCGGCCACTGATGATGCAACTACAGCAACAGCGGTAAGCATTGGCAAAGAGTTGAAAAAGACGATGGTAATTGTTAAAGACTCCCCTGCATTTGTTGTAAATAGATTGCTCACAAGATTTATGGGCGAAATTACTGATGCAATCGACGAAGGAACCCCACCGGACGTTGCGGATGCTGCAATGAAACCACTTGGTCTTCCGATGACTTCACTTGAACTTTTGGGTTTAGTTGGTCCAGGTGTTGCGTTACATGTTGCTGAAACTTTGAATAAGAATCTTGGCGATCGCTACCGCATATCTCCTACGATGCAGGCTTTCGTAGCGGAAGGCGTAAAAAGTTTTTATATTAAAGATGAGAAGGGTGCACTTGCGCCAAACCCAGCAGCGCTAGCTTTGATAAAGG
>CAXNFK010000084.1:0-5581 GCA_964201775.1 Candidatus Nanopelagicaceae bacterium | reverse complement strand
AGTAACCATGAGCACCGCGCGCTCATGATTAAGGCATTAATTTAGGCTCCAATTAAGACGTGGGGCCAAGACAGGAAGGCAACTGTGGCAAAGGTCCGCGTTTACGAATTAGCAAAAGATTTAGGTTTAGAGAGCAAAGAGCTCCTCGCAAAGTTACAAGAAGTCGGCGAGTTCGTTAGTTCTGCATCATCAACTGTTGAAGCACCAGTTGTGCGCAAGTTGATGGATAAGTTTCCAGATCTCAAGGCAGTAACTCCTGCTCCTAAAACCGCCAAAAAAGCCGCGGCCAAGAAGACTGCTGCAAAGAAGGCACCTGCACCTACTGCGGAAGAGATTGAAGCCGCACTAGCGTCGCTTCCAGAATCAACTCGTGAACAACTTACAAAAGCAAAGATTGAAAAACCAATTGCACCAGAAGTTACACCTGCACCAGTAACACCTGCCGCACCAGCCACACCAGTAACACCAGCTGCATCCACTTCACCAGTAATGCCACGACCACCACGTGCCGGAAATAATCCGTTTGGATCTGGTGGTAGTTCTGGAAGCAACTCAATGCCACGTCCACCTGCACAACGCCCACTTCGTCCGGGCGAACGTCCACCAATGTCAGGTCCGCGTCCAGGTTCAGTCCGTCCAGGTTTTGCTGCACGTCCACAACAAGCACGTCCAACAACTGGCGCACCAACATCTGGTTCACGTCCAGGCTCACCAACAACTGGTGCACCAAATTCAAATTCTCCTTATCGCACACCGAATGCAAATGCCGGCGGCGCACCAACAACATTTGGTGGTCCAGGTGGTCCAGGTGGTTCTGGTGGCCCGGGTGGCCCGGGTGGAAAAGGCGGCGGACGTCATCAACGTGGCGGAACTGCTGGTGCATTTGGAAAGCAAGGCGGAAAATCTCGCAAGGCGCATAAGAGTAAGAAAGCGTTGCGTGAAGAGTTCGACAATATGGCGGCACCATCACTTGGTGGCGCAGTAATTCCACATGGTGATGGAAAATCAACAATTCGTTTACGTCGCGGTGCAACACTTATGGATTTCGCCGAGAAAATCGGTGGCGATCCAGCAGCACTAGTTTCTGCACTGTTCCACTTAGGTGAAATGGTTACAGCAACACAATCTGTTGACGAAGATACCTTCATGCTTCTTGGCGCTGAACTTGGTTACCAAATTCAAGTTGTAAGTCCCGAAGATGAGGATCGCGAACTCCTTGAACAATTCGATATTAACCTCGAGCAAGAATTAGCTGACATCGACGAAGCGGACCTAGTTGTGCGCTCGCCAATCGTTACCGTTATGGGTCACGTTGACCACGGTAAGACAAGCTTGCTTGATGCGGTTCGTAAAACTGAAGTTGGTCGCGGTGAAGCTGGTGGAATTACCCAGCACATCGGTGCTTACCAAATTCATCATGATCACGAAGGCCAAAATCGCGCAATCACATTTATCGATACCCCGGGTCACGAAGCTTTCACAGCGATGCGTGCACGTGGTGCGAAAGTAACCGATATTGCAGTTCTAGTAGTCGCTGCAGATGACGGCGTGATGCCACAAACAATTGAAGCGTTAAACCATGCGCAAGCAGCCGATGTTCCAATTGTTGTAGCTGTAAACAAGGTTGATAAAGAGGGCGCAAATCCAGACAAGATTCGCCAACAATTAACTGAATACAACTTGATCGCAGAAGAGTACGGCGGAACAACTATGTTCATCAACGTATCTGCGAAATCAGGTGCCGGTATTGATGAACTTATTGATGCAATTCTTCTAACTGCAGATGCTGCAATCGATCTACGTGCAATTTCAGATGACGTTGCTCGCGGTGTTGCAATTGAAGCCAATCTAGATAAGGGACGTGGTCCTGTCGCTACCGTTCTTGTGCAACGCGGAACTCTTCATGTTGGAGATTCAATTGTTGCCGGTGGCGCTTTCGGTCGTGTTCGCGCGATGCTTGATGAAAATGGTGACGCAGTAATTGAAGCTGGTCCATCACGTCCAGTTCAAGTACTTGGTTTTACATCTGTTCCAGGCGCTGGTGACACATTCATCGTTGCTGAAGATGACAGAACTGCTCGTCAAATTGCGGAGAAGCGTCAACTTGCAATGCGAAATGCGTTGCTAGCCAAGACTCGTAAGAAAGTTTCACTTGAAGACTTTATGGAGCAATCCAAGATCAGCACACTTAACCTTATTCTTAAGGGTGACGTATCTGGTTCGGTTGAAGCTTTGGAAGATGCATTGCTACAACTCGATGTTGGTAGCGAAGTAGACCTTCGAGTTATTCACCGTGGTGTTGGTGCAATTACAAAGGGCGATGTAACTCTTGCTTCTGCATCAACTGCGGTAATTATCGGATTCAATGTTAAGCCTGAACCACAAACTGCAATCTTCGCTGAAGTAGAAGGCGTAGAAATACGTTTCTATACCGTTATCTACAATGCAATCGAAGAGATCGAGGCTTCACTCAAGGGCTTGTTAAAGCCAGAGTACGAAGAAGTTGTTCTCGGAAATGCTGAAGTTAGAGATATCTTCAAATCAAGTAAGTTCGGAAATATTTCGGGTTGCTTGGTTCAAGATGGAACTATCAAGCGAAATGCGAAGGCCAGAACTTTGCGTAACGGAGTTCTTGTTGGTGAAAGCCTAACCGTAGACTCATTACGTCGCTTTAAGGATGATGCAACTGAGGTCAAGGATGGTTACGAGTGCGGTATCGGACTCGGATCATTCAAGGACATTCAAGTTGGCGACATCATTCAGACATATGAGTTGCGTGAGAAGAAGCGCGCATAAAAAATGGCCTCAACTCGTGCGCTAAAAGTTGCAGATCGAATTAAAGAGATTGTTGCAGAAGCTCTTGAGTCGCGGGTTAAAGATCCGCGACTTGGCTTCATAACCCTCACCGATGTTCGAGTAACAGGAGATCTACAACAAGCCTCAATTTTTTACACAGTTCTTGGAGATGAAGCGGCGCGAAGTGCAACTGCAATCGCTCTAAATTCTGCGCGTGGAATGTTGCGCACCGAAGTTGGACGCACACTTGGGTTACGTATAACTCCATCACTTGAATTTTTCCAAGATGGTTTGCAGGAGAGCGCAACTGCAATGAACGATCTACTCTTTGAAGTTGCAAGAAAAGATGCAGAATTAGCAAAAGTTCGCGAAGGTGCAAAACCTGCTGGCGATGCTGATCCTTATAAGCACACCGAAGAGTAAATAAATGCATGGCTTTGCACTAATAAATAAAGCTCCCGGCACAACGAGCCACGATGTAGTTGCACAAGCCCGCAAACACTACGGAACAAAAAAAGTTGGCCATGCCGGAACCCTTGATCCAATGGCGACAGGTGTTCTAGTTCTTGGTATTGGTTCAGCTACTCGGCTTCTGCAATATGTCACTGATGGCACTAAAAAATATGAAGCAACAATCAGATTAGGGCAGAGCACACATACCGATGATCGTGAAGGCGAAGTTATAGCAACTTCAAATGCATCGGCACTTAGTGAAGATGAAATTAGAAGTGCGATTAAGAATTTTATTGGAAAGATAAAGCAGAAACCCAGTTCCGTCTCCGCAATAAAGATTGATGGCAAACGTGCGCATCAACGTATCCGAGATGGCGAAGTAGTCGACATTCCAGCCCGAGATGTAGAAGTAATGGATATTGAAGTTACCGGAATTTCAAAAACTGGAGAATTCACAGATGTGCAAGTAACGGTTACATGTAGTGCGGGAACTTATATTCGCGCGATTGCTCGAGATCTTGGAGATGTGTTGAAAGTTGGGGGACACCTAACATCATTAAACCGCACCCTAGTTTCACCGTTTGATATTTCAGAGTGCGCAGATTTAGCAGATTCCAAATTAATTTCCACCGCCGATGGAATTTCTCGCATCCTGCCAGTCCGAACTATTGATTTACCAGAAGCAAGTGAAATCTCTTTTGGTCGAGCAATTGCTGCCAGCAATAAGAGCGGTGCGGTGGCCGCGCTTGATCAAGGTGGCGAATTCGTTGCCTTGTTATTAGATAAAGAGTTGGCCGGCAAAATTGTTGCAACACCTACCCTTGTAGCCGTGAAAGAATAACCTCATGAGTAAGTCGGGTACCTGCGTAGCAATTGGCATCTTTGATGGCGTGCATGCTGGACATCAAGAGCTACTTAAGAAAGCAAGTGAGTTTGGCAGAGTTGTCGTCTTAACTTTCTACCCACATCCAACAACTATTTTTGCGCCAGAACGAACTCCGATGCAGCTGCTTCCGGTAGCTGATCGAATCGCACAATTAAAGGCACACGGGGCTGATGAAGTAGTAGTAATTGATTTCACTAGAGAATTTGCTGCGCTAACTGCTGATGAATTTATCGATCAAATCCTTATTCAAAAACTCTCAGCAACACATGTAATTGTCGGCGAAAATTTCACCTTCGGCCATAAGGCTGAAGGAACCGCAAATTATTTACGATCAATCGCTAAGGGATTTGAAACTACAATTATCAAGTTATCTGAAAATAGAGGAAACCCTATTTCTTCCACTCGCATTCGCGGATTAATCTTTGATGGCGAAGTTGCACGTGCTAAAGAGCTACTAACCAGAAATCATTATTTAGTTGGCCCAGTTGTACATGGTGAAAAACGTGGTAGAACAATTGGTTACCCAACTGCAAACATTGGGCTTGAAGATCTTGCTTGTATTCCCGCAGATGGCGTTTATGCCGGCTGGTTAACTGTCGAAAACATCAGATGGGCTGCCGCAATTTCTATTGGAACAAATCCCACATTCCCTGGAATTCGTGGCCGCCAAGTTGAAGCTTATGCACTGGATCAAATCGGTCTGGAGTTGTACGACAAAATTGCGACCGTTGAATTTACTGAGAGACTTCGCGATACCTTGAAATTCGATTCACTTGATTCGCTACTTATTCAAATGAAAGCAGACTGCGATCGAGCCGCAGAATTAACTGGATTTACCCGCATAAATCTCGACCAATAACCGTCGATTTCTTGATACCAAATGGCGCTGGTAGCCTTGCCCCACAACAAGCGAGCAATCGAGCCTTCGTGAATCACACCGAGGCCCTCGTGAAAGTAAAGGGAGCACCAAATGGCGTTACAACCATCAGTTAAAAAAGAAATAATTGCGCAATACGGCGCTTCCGCTACTGACACAGGAAGCCCTGAAGCACAGGTCGCATTGCTATCAAAGCGAATTGAAGAACTCACCGAACACTTAAAAGTAAATAAGAACGATCACCACAACCGTCGTGGTCTAATCCTTATGGTCGGTAAGCGTCGTCGTATTTTGCAATATCTTGCAAAGACCGATGTAACACGTTACAGAGCGATTATCGAAAAACTCGGTATTCGTCGCTAAATTAGCAAAACTCACTCATCAGTGAATCGGTCCTCGGTTGTGGCTTCCGGGCCTAATTTCTTTAATTAAATCCCGTGGGCTTCCATCGAAGATCCGTTACTGATGTGTGTTCATTAGAAATGGAGTCGACCTATGGAAGGTCAAGATGTTAAGACCGCCGTTGCAGTAATTGATAACGGCAAATATGGAAAGCGCGAAATCCGGTT
>CAXNFK010000083.1:0-5698 GCA_964201775.1 Candidatus Nanopelagicaceae bacterium | reverse complement strand
TTTTTTCAAGGAGCGGGGACCTAGACCCGCTGGTTCATCGCCAATTAATTGGCCTAAATTTCCAGGCAATCTAAATTTTGTTCCATCCTTATAAACCAGTGCCGCAGCCCAAAGCCGCATTAATTCTTCTCCAGCCTCTGGAACAGAGACTGAGAGCAATTCAGATTTTGAAAAAGGCTGAGTTAAAGTGCTTGCAGAAGTTAAAACTTCTATCTGAAATTTATTTAATGATTCAAGTGCACGCATCAAACTTGGTGTGGAATTAGCACGTGCTGAAAGTGCTGATAAATCTGTTGGAACCGGGGAGAGTAAATCTGGGCGCACCGCAAAAAGATGCGCGATTGATTCATCGCTGCGGGCACGCAATTCATCGGCAAAAGAATTAACAGACATAACTGCCCTACTTTACCGAGTTTTAGAAGCTACCTCGACCGGAATCTTCTAGGCGAGAGAAAAGTTAATACGGCAGCAAATCTTGCGAGCATCGGGCCGAATAGCGCTTTCAATGCCCGCCCGCGCCGAAAATCATGAATTGGCCAGTTATCTCTAATTGCTCGAATTTGCAGCAAGGTATCTGGATTTATTGCTGCCGGATTTCCAACTGCAGTTAAAAGTGGAAAGTCGTTATGGCTATCGGAATACGCATAAGAATTTACCAGATCAATATTGCTTTGTTGCGCTAACTCTCTAATTGCTATTGCCTTCTGATTTCCATGCAACAAAAGCCCATTCATTTTTCCGGTGTAAATTCCATCAACAACTTCGGCTTTAGATCCAAGAGCGCCAGTAAAACCTAATCTTTTTGCAATTAAGACAGCCATATCTTGTGGGGCAGCAGTAACTAACCAGACTTCTTCACCATTGGCTAAATGTTGATTCGCAATTTCAATAGTTCCTTGCCAAAGTGCAGGAGATACGAATTCATCATAAATTTCAGAACCTATGGCTTCAATCTCTTTGACGCCATGGCCACCAATAAAATCAGTCGCCGCATTTTGAAACTTTGCTATCTCCTCTGGATTCTCAGCACCCGTTAAGCGATATCTTAGATTTGCTAGAACGAAGGCCGAAATATCGCGCTTACTAAAGAAACCTCTTTGATACATCCCGCGGCCAAGAAAGAAGATCGTGGAGCCACGAATAATCGTGTTGTCGACATCAAAGAAGGCAACTCGTTTGCCAGGATTCAACATAACCCAACCTTAGCGTTCAAGTTATGATTACTTCATGACACGAGCAATTCACGTCTTGCGACATGGGGAAGTAGAGAATCCAGAAAAGATTCTTTACGGACGGCAACCCGGTTGGCGCCTCTCAACTCGTGGCCAAGAGATGGCACAAATAGTTGCAGAATGGAGTTCAAATTTAGATCTGGGTGCAATTCATGCATCCCCACTACAACGGGCACAAGAAACAGCGGCCCCTATAGCTGCAAAACATAATTTAAAAATTACGACTGATGAAAACTTAATTGAAGCAGCAAATATTTTTGAAGGCAAGAAATTCGAATTAGGAAGTGGCGTGCTACGTCATCCGGCTTCTTGGTGGCATCTTCGCAATCCAGCAAAACCTTCCTGGGGCGAGCCATATACCGAACAAATTGAACGGATGCTTGCTGCAGTTTTTGCGGCTCGCGATGCTGCAAATGGAAGAGATGCCCTTGTTGTTTCCCACCAATTACCAATTTGGATTCTACGTTCGGCTATAGAAGGCCGCAGACTTTTGCATGACCCAAGAAAACGAATCTGCACACTTGCTTCAGTAACATCTTTACATTTAGATGACGAAGGAATGATTAACGGCGTTTCATATTCTGAACCTGCTAAACATTTGCTACCAAGTAAATGAAATTAATTTTAGCAATTGCAGCAATATTGACACTTACTTCATGCTCCACCGGTGGAATTTCAAGCAATAGTGAGAACGCTTATATTTCTGGTGATGGATCTGCGATCGTAATTAAGGAATCAGAAAGAACCCTTGCCCCAAAACTTTCGGGTGAAACTCTTGACGGAACAAATTTTAGTTCTGAACTTGGGAAAATCACTGTAGTCAATGTGTGGGCCTCTTGGTGTTCACCTTGTCGGGCCGAAGCACCAACCCTTGAAGAATTTGCAATCAATAATCCTGATATTCAATTCGTCGGGATTTTAACCAGAGATAACTTAAGTTCAGCACAGAGCTTTGTAAAAAGATTTGGCCTGACATACCCAACACTGATAGATGATGCAATAATTTCGAGTTTTCGAGGATCACTTCCTGCTAACGCAATTCCAACCACAATAGTAATTGATGCAGATGGCCGGGTTGCGGCAAGAATTAGTGGCCAGGTTACAGTTTCTTCGATGAGAGATGTATTAGAAAAAGTTTCAGGAAGTTATATTAATGTTTGAATTCTTCGTTGATATTGTCTTCGATGGCAATCTACTGATTGCATCAGCTGTCGCTATGTTTGCCGGATTAATTTCATTTGCTTCACCTTGCGTATTACCACTCGTACCAGGCTATTTGGCTTATGCAGCAGGCATGACTGAAGTTAGAAGTAGAGGCCGGGCAGCGCTCGGTTCGGCTCTCTTTGTTTTAGGATTTTCAATTTTATTTATTTCATATGGCGCAATCTTTGGTTCACTTGGATCTAGAATCTCAAGTAATTCAACGCTAATTTCTATAATTTTAGGGTTATTGACTATCGCAATGGGAATTATCTTTCTATTTAATCAGAAGTTTTATCGATCATTTAAGCCAGCTTGGAAAGTTCGTGCTGGACTTGCTGGTGCACCAATCCTTGGTTTTCTCTTTGGTGTTGGTTGGACACCTTGTATTGGGCCAACTTTAGCAGCTGTACAAACACTCTCTTTTCAAGAATCAAGCGCTCTCCGTGGCGCAATCCTAAGTTTCGCTTATTGCATTGGTCTGGGTTCGCCATTTATTCTCGTTGGAGTTTTCTTTGATAAATCACATCGCCTAAGAAAGTTTATTTCTAGACATGGAAATTACTTTACTCTTATTGGCGGAATATTTTTAATTTTGATTGGAATATTACAAGTAACTGGCTTATGGGCAGATGCTATGAACTCAATTCGTGGATTCATATCTGATTTTGCGCCGGTGGTTTAAGTGACTACTAATACTGAACTAGATGCACGCTCCTCGCTTCGTTGGTTGTGGCGACAACTTACAAGTATGCGAACCGCTCTTATTTTGTTGCTGTTGTTGGGGGTTGCAGCAATTCCTGGGTCGCTATTTCCACAACGAACTCAGAACCCACTTGCCGTTAGCGATTATTTCAAGAGCAATCCCGGCACCGCCAAATTCTTAGATCAACTTCAAATTTTTGATGTCTACAGCTCGCCCTGGTTTAGTTCTATCTATATTCTCTTGTTTGTATCGCTTATCGGATGCGTGCTACCAAGAAGCTTCGAGCACGCAAAAGGGGCTAGAGCAAAGCCATCACTTACTCCGAAGAACTTAAATCGTATGGAGTTCCATGCCGAACTTTCCACTGGCAGCCTCGATAGCGCAGAAGCTTGGCTAAGAAAACGCCACTTTAGAATTAGAAGAGATGCCCAATCAATTTCCGCGGAGAAAGGTTTTATGCGGGAAACTGGAAATCTGATGTTTCACCTCTCGCTGATTCTTATTTTAATTGGTGTCGCATTAGGTTCACTCTTTGGCATGAAAGGTGATGCAATTATCAACGTTGGGGAAAGATTTATTAATACTCCTACTTCTTATGATGTTATTTCATTTGGAAAATTACAATCTGAAACGAATCTAAATCCATTCTCTATAACTGCAACCAATTTTAAGGCAACTTATGATTTGATAACTGGTGCTCCAAGTGATTACAAACTCAGCGCCAATGTTGCGAATGAAGTTGGAACAATTGAAAAATCTAAAGTAGTTAGGGTTAATTCACCTCTAACATTTGGCAGCACCAAGGTTTACTTGCAAGCAAATGGTTATTCTCCACTTGTCACAGTTCGCGATAAGAGTGGAGAAATTAAATATCAAGGTGCAGTTATCTTTTTACCTCAAGATGGAAATTTAACTTCTACTGGCGCAATCAAAGTTCCTGATATGCAGCCTCAAGTTGGGTTTATCGGATCATTCACACCAACTTATGAAAGAGCAGAAGGGGGCGGGGCAATATCTAGTTATCCAGAAGTTTTAGATCCTAGATTGCTTCTTTCCATCTGGACCGGAGATCTTGGTTTGGATTCCGGCATTCCGCAATCTGTCTATCGGTTAAATACTTCAGACATGCAGCGAATTGGTTTAAAAACTTTGAAATTAAACGAGACTCATGATTTTGGTGACGGTTCAATCACATTCGAAGGTTGGACACCTTGGGTCAACCTGCAAATAGTTAGCGACCCAGGCAAGATATACGCATTGCTTGGCGCCATCTTTGCAATTCTTGGTTTATTAATGTCGCTCTTTACAAGGTCTCGTCGAATTTGGGTAAAAGCGAATATAAATAAATCTGGTGTTGAAGTTGCCGGGCTTGCAAAGAACGCGGCTCCGGGACTTGAAAATGAAATTGCTTCACTAGTTAAAGGGATGAAAGGATAAGGGTGTGAATTCAACCAATTACGCATTCGTATCCAATTACGCAGTTTATTCAGCGATAGTTCTATATGCGGTTTCATTTATTTCTCATGCAGTGGAAGTCGCATTTTCGCTCCGTAACTCTGGAGATAAAACTAAATTTGATTTCACTAGAACTAAACGCAGTGGTGATCTTGGAACAGTAATGATTGTTCTTGCCTTCCTTTGTTTACTGGTTGGGGTAGTTTCTCGTGGTATTTCCGCAGAGAGAGTTCCCTGGGGAAATATGTATGAGTTCTCCATTACAGGTGCTCTCGCTTTTACGGGCGCCTATTTATTCGTTCTTTGGAAATATAAAATTAGATGGCTTGGATTGCCGGTGGCAATCTCAGTTCTATTGACTCTTGGAACTGCAATAACAGTTCTCTATGTTCCAAGCGCGCCACTTGTTCCAGCCTTGAAATCAGCTTGGTTAGTGATTCACGTATCTGCAGCAATAATTTCTGGTGGTGTGTTTCTTTTGGCAAATTGCATCGCAGGTACATACTTAATTTTAGATCGATACGAAGAGAATGGTGGCCGACCAGTTTGGGCGCTTAAGTTGCCATCTTTGGAAGCGCTAGATCAACTTACATATCGTCTCGTTGCTTTGGTATTTCCGCTTTGGACATTCTCTGTTATCGCTGGCGCAATCTGGGCAGAAGCAGCATGGGGCAGATATTGGGGATGGGATCCAAAAGAAACTTGGGCATTTATTACTTGGGTTGCATACGCTGCATATTTACATGCACGTGTAACAGTTGGTTGGCGCGGTCGTAAAGCTGCTTGGTTATGTTTATTCGCCGGTTCAACATTCTTATTTAATTATGTGTATGTGAATATTTGGGGAACTGGAAAGCATACGTATAGCGGGCTTTAGGTAATTAGCGGGCTTTAGGTAATTAGCGGGCTTTAGAGCTTGCGCAAGAAATCGGGATCGTCATCTGGTGGAATTATTTTTCCGCGACCACCACGTCCAGGACCAGGGTTGCGTCGTGGTTTTCCTAAGACGAACCATGCAATCGCACCGATTGATGAGAATAAAAAGATAAGTAATAGCCAAGCCCATTTAGGCAATCTACGAACTTCCTCTTGTTGGCTTCTGGCA
>CAXNFK010000082.1:0-5837 GCA_964201775.1 Candidatus Nanopelagicaceae bacterium | reverse complement strand
CTTGCTGCTCCAACTGCTGTTGCAGCTGTTTCACTAACTGGTGCGGGCGCTACATTCCCTGGCCCAATCATCGAAGCTTGCAAAGCTGGATATAACAAAGAAACTGGAAATACATTTACCTACGGCCTAGGTGGTTCTGGTGCAGGTCGCACAGCATCAGATAAGCAAACAGGTATCGTCAACTTTTCAGATACACCTCACCTTGCAGCACGCGCTGGTGTAATCCACCTTCCAATCGTTGCTGGTCCTATCGCTGTTATGTATAACATCGGAAACAGCAAGCCACTTTATCTTTCACCAGCAACAGTTGCTGGAATCTTTGGTGGAACAATCACTAAGTGGAACGATCCAAAGATTGTTGCGGACAATAATCGCTCAGTCAAAGAAGTTCTCTACAGAACAGATGGAAAAGGAAACACTGTAAAGGACAAGGCTGGACAGCCAATAGTTTTACGCGAAATTACCCGCAAAATTCGCTACACACTGCCAAATAAGCCAATCAAGGTTGTCTATCGTTCTGATTCATCAGGAACAACTGGTGCATTCACTGCAGCGCTAAATGGCGCAGCTCCTGAAGTTTGGACAAAGGCTGGCAACAATGCTTTCGGCTCAACTTTCCCAGGAAGCCTAAATGACAAGGCAAACCTTGGTCGTATAACTGGTGCATCAGGTTCAGCTGCAGTAGCTGCAGCGGCAGCAAAGACTCAATATTCTATTACATATGCAGAATCCGCTTATGCAAAAGATAATGGACTTGCAATTGCAAACATCAAGAATGAAGCTGGTAATTTCCAAGCTCCTACATCTGGTGGAGTTTCAGCTTTCCTAGGTGCGGCCAAAATTGCTGATAACGGCATTGTTACCTTTGATTACAAGACAAAGGAAGCAGGCTCTTATCTCTTCGGAACAACTTCATACGCACTTGTGGATACCAAGCAGAAGGATGCCGCAACCGCTAAGGCAGTTCGCGATCTTCTTACCTACTTCTTAGATCCAAAGTGCCCACAAACTGATCCGTCACAAGACTTCACTGTTATCACTGGGCCACTCCGTGAGATCAACTTGAAGTTAATTGCTCGAATCGTCAGCTAACCGCAATAGATTATAAAGAAAAGCCCCGAGTGAATTCACTCGGGGCTTTTTTATTTGTTATTCATTTCCAATAAAAATGGGTGCGCCTGGCAGGAATCGAACCTGCGGCCTACCGCTTAGAAGGCGGTTGCTCTATCCGACTGAGCTACAGGCGCATTTACTGGATTTCGTGTGCAAGTCTACCGATTTGAACCGATAAGGTTTCGCACATGGCTGAGTTCATTTACACGATGAAAAAAGCGCGAAAAGCGCATGGTGACAAGGTAATTCTTGATGATGTGACCCTGATGTTTTTACCGGGGGCAAAGATCGGCGTTGTTGGTCCTAACGGATCAGGTAAATCAACAGTCCTACAAATCATGGCCGGATTACAACAGCCTTCAAATGGCGAAGCATTCTTATCTCCGGGTTACACAGTTGGAATTTTGTTGCAAGAGCCACCGCTTGATGAAACTAAAAATGTTTTAGAAAATGTGCAAGAAGGTGTTGCTGAAACTATTGGATTACTTGCTCGCTTTAATCAGATTAGCGACGAGATGGCTAACCCAGATGCCGACTATGACAAGTTGCTGGCTGAAATGGGAAGTCTGCAAGAACAACTAGATCACCGAAATGCTTGGGATTTAGATTCCCAACTGGAACAAGCTATGGATGCGCTGCGCTGCCCACCAGGAGATGCTGATGTAACAGTTCTATCTGGCGGAGAACGTCGTCGTGTTGCGCTCTGTAAATTGTTATTGCAACAACCCGATCTTTTATTACTTGATGAGCCAACTAACCACTTAGATGCGGAATCTGTTTTATGGCTCGAACAACATTTGAGCAAATACCCAGGCACTGTCGTAGCAATTACGCACGATAGATATTTCTTGGACAACGTTGCGCAATGGATTCTGGAACTCGATCGCGGCCGCGCGTTTCCTTACGAAGGAAACTATTCGACTTACTTAGATACCAAATCGACCCGTCTTAAAATCGAAGGCCAGAAAGATGCAAAGCGCGCGAAGCGCTTGACTGAAGAACTTGAATGGGTTCGGATGAATGCAAAGGGTCGCCAAGTTAAATCAAAGGCACGTCTTGCAAGGTATGAAGAGATGGCATCTGAAGCGGAGAAGACTCGCAAATTAGATTTCGAAGAGATTCAAATTCCAATGGGGCCAAGACTTGGAAACGTTGTTGTTGAGGTAGAACATTTAAAGAAGGGCTTCGGAGATCGCCTGCTTATTGATGATCTCTCTTTCACGCTTCCTCGTAACGGAATTGTTGGAGTTATCGGACCTAACGGTGCTGGCAAGACAACGCTATTTAAAACAATATTGGGTATGGAACAGCCAGATAGCGGCACCGTAAAGATTGGCGAAACTGTAAAGATTTCATATGTAGATCAGTCTCGTGGCGGAATCGATCCTAAGAAGAGTTTGTGGGAATTTGTTTCTGTTGGTTTGGATTACATAAAAGTTGGTCAGGTAGAAATGCCATCGCGTGCTTATGTTTCAGCATTTGGATTTAAAGGTCCAGATCAACAGAAAGCTGCCGGAGTTTTATCTGGTGGTGAGCGAAACCGTTTGAATCTTGCACTAACTTTAAAGATGGGTGGAAACCTTCTACTACTCGATGAGCCAACAAATGACCTTGATGTTGAAACACTTGGCTCACTTGAAAACGCGCTACTCGAATTTCCTGGGTGTGCAGTAGTCATTTCCCACGATCGCTGGTTCTTGGACCGCGTTGCAACACACATCTTGGCATACGAAGGTGATTCACAATGGTTCTGGTTTGAAGGAAACTTTGAATCCTATGAAGAGAATAAAGTTGCAAGGCTAGGGATCGAAGCATCTAGACCACATCGCGTTACCTACCGAAAGTTGACTCGCTGATGCGCCACCACGGAAAAACTTATGTTCGCTGGAATGATCTCGATGCATTCGGCCATATAAATAATGCAAATTACTTAACATTTATTCAAGAGGTTCGTGCCGACTTCACTTGGTATTCGCGCATTGCCAAAGGGCTAAAACCGATGTTCTCGGACATGGTTGTTGCGCGTGCTGAAATTGATTATTTGGAGCCAATTAATGCAGGTGGCTTTGAAATCGATATCGCAGTCTGGGTTTCAAAAATCGGAAACTCTTCCTTCACTCTCGAATATGAATTAACTTCCAAGGCCGGAGTCCATGCCCGGGCCAGAACAGTTCAAGTTGCAGTTGACATGGCTACAAAAAGATCTCGCGCAATCAATGATGAAGAGCGCACGCTACTTACGCAATACCTAGAGCATGAGTGAAGAAACTTTCTATGAACGCGCTGGCGGCTCTGCAACATTTAAAGAGCTAACAAAGCGTTTCTACCAAAGGGTTTCAGTAGATCCAATTTTAAAACCGATGTATCCAGAAGAAGATATGGCTGGAGCCGAGGAGCGTTTGGAATTGTTTTTGGAACAGTATTGGGGCGGACCTTCAACGTATTCAGAACAACGTGGCCATCCAAGACTTAGAATGCGTCACGCAGAATTCCATATTGCAACTCCCGAACACGATGCTTGGCTGCAATGCATGCACGCCGCAGTAATTGATTTAGATATCGCCGAAGAACTTAAAGAAGAGCTCTGGACATACTTTCAATATGCGGCTCATTCAATGAAGAATCAGCCAGATACTTAATTAGCTTTAGGTTGAGATTTATTACCAATCTTTAAAATTTCACCATTACGCAAATACCAAAGAGTCCCATCTAAAGATCTGACAGTTGTGATTCGAAGTCCAACTGATTCAACAACGCCGACAACTTCCATCGTCTCAATTTGATCCCCAACACCATATTGATCTTCAACTAACATAAACATTCCGGCAAGCACATCGCGCACAAGTGTTTGTGCTCCAAGTCCAAGTGCAACTCCGATAACACCAGCCGATGCAACTAGCGGACCAAGGTTGAATCCAAGTTCACTTAAAATCATTGTTAAGGTGATCAACCAGATCACAGCGCTAAGAGCAGATTTAAGAACTGATCCTGCAGTTCGCGCACGTTCGCGCTGTCTATCCATTCCACGTTTTGGCCCTGGAACAAAATCGGCTTCAGCAATTCGATTTATGGCCCTAGCCACTGCGCGGCCACCGACCTTCTGAAAGACCAGGGCGATGACAAGGATCAAAATTATGTGGAATGGCGCACCGATAAACCAGTCATAAATCTCTTGGGCATTATTGCTAAGGGTCATGTTCGAAGAATAAACCTTCTATTCACGAGATTCGCCATCAGAAATGCGCGATTTTTTGCCTCTCTTACGGCACTATTTACCCAACAACACGGGCCACGCGTTGGAGCAAGATCCATAAAAAGGGAGCATTTCAAGTGCCACAGACATTGGTACTGAACGCCACTTATGAGCCACTAGGTGTCGTATCAGAGCGACGAGCGTTAATCCTCGTCTTAAATCAGCGAGCCACAACAATCGAAGAATCTGACACCGTGCTTCATTATTCCGGTGGCGAAATAACTCTTCCAGCAGTTATTAAATTAGTTAAATTTGTTCGAATTCCTTATCGCCATGCAGTTCCACTTTCCAGGCGAGCACTCTTTGCGCGTGATGGTGGGCGATGTGTTTATTGCACGGCACCTGCAACTTCGATTGATCATGTGATTCCACGCAGTCGTGGTGGTTCCCATAATTGGGAGAATGTTGTTTCAGCTTGCCACAAGTGCAATCACCAGAAAGCCGATCGCACGTTAAAAGAAATTGGTTGGAAATTAAAGACACTGCCGCGCGAACCAGCAGGCGCCGCTTGGCGAATTCTGGGAACTGGTAAGCCAGATACGAGATGGATTTCATACCTTCGCCCATTTGGCGCTGAACATGGCGTTGCCTAAGATACGTATATGCAATTTTTCACTGGCGTTCTAAATCGAATTACCCAAGAAGATGGTTCACTTCCAGGCGAGCCCCTTGGAACATTTCTTGGAATAGTTTATTTCATTGTTATTCCAACTATTATGTTCGTAGTAATTTCAGCAGTTGTTGCACTTTCAACAGTTGATCGTAAGAAGAATAAGAGCTCAACACTTACTCGGATTGATTAAAACCAAATAGTTTTTAAGCGTCCTTAGCTTGTGCTTTAAGGGAGCGAGAAAGTGCGTCACGACTTTCTGAAACTAATCTACGAAGTCCAGCCGCTGAATCTTTGCCAGTTGTATCAAGCCATTTGATGGTTTTATCTAAAGTCGCTTGATTGGTTATGTAGGTTGGATAGCAGAGTTCTACGAAAGAGCTTCCGATATCAAATGATGCGTTATCCCACATTGTAAGTAGCGAATCAAAATATGGATCGACATATGAAGCAAGTAGATCGCGTTGTCCAGATCTCATAAAACCACGGTGAATTGATGCGCGAATCGAACTTGTTAAATCCTCTTTAGTAATCGAATTCCAAGCAGCAGCTTTTGCCTCCGCGGTAGGGAACGCAGCAACACATGTTGCATGCCCAAGTTGGCCGTTGATTGTGTTATCTCTTTCTAGTTCGGCATCAAGTTCAGCGCGGGTAAATAGGCCACGTTCGCAAAGTGCCAGAACAAATGTCCAACGCAGATCCGCATCTACTTTAAGACCAGCAAGTTTTCCATCTAGAAGCGCACGTAATTGTTTTCCGTGGCCATCTGTCACTGCAAGACCAGTAAAGATTCTGCCGTATTGAAGTTGGTGATCGCTCTCAGCCTTTGCCGAAGCCAGCAAGTTTGCAATTCCATCTGCA
>CAXNFK010000081.1:0-5861 GCA_964201775.1 Candidatus Nanopelagicaceae bacterium | reverse complement strand
TGGCAAATTAGGGAATCTTGAAGAAGTATTGGGCGATAAAGTTCCAAAGTCTCACAGCGGAATCGGCCACACCAGATGGGCTACACATGGCGGACCTACAGATGAGAATGCACATCCACATTTAGATAATGAAGGAAAACTAGCGGTAATTCACAATGGAATTATTGAGAACTATTTGGAACTGCGACAACAATTAGAAAAAGCTGGTCATGTCTTTAAATCTGAAACAGATAGTGAATCAGTGGCACACCTTTTAAGTGATTCTAGAAAGAAGCACGATGGCGATTTAGCGGCAGCGATGCGGGATGTCTGCAAACAATTGCGTGGATCATTTACGTTGCTTGCTATTCATAGCGATGAACCTGGCCGAATCGTTGGTGCCCGCCGTAATTCCCCACTAGTAGTTGGTGTTGGAAATGGCGAGAATTTTCTGGCCTCAGATGTTTCAGCATTCATTTCGTATACAAAACGCGCTCTAGAATTAGGTCAAGATGAAGTTGCAGATATAACTGCAGATTCAATTGTTATCACAGACCTTGCAGGCAAAACCTTGCCACACAATGAATATGAGATCTCTTGGGATGCCAGCGCTGCAGAGCGCGGCGGGTTTGAACATTTCATGCTTAAGGAAATTTTCGAACAACCCAAGGCGATTGCAGATACCTTACTTGGAAGAATTTCAGGTTTAGAGAGTGATGTAATCAAAGGTTTAGATTTAACAGATATTGATAAGGTCGTAATCATTGCTTGCGGAACTGCATACCACGCAGGACTAGTTGGAAAATATGCGATTGAAAAATGGGCAAATATTGCAGTTGATGTAGAACTTGCTTCGGAATACCGATATCGCGAACCAAGTGTCAACAAGAAAACTTTATTAATTCCTATTTCACAATCAGGTGAAACTATGGATACTTTGATGGCGATGCGATATGCCAAAGAAAAGGGCGCAAAAGTATTTGCAGTTTGCAACACAAATGGCTCAACTATTCCTCGCGAATCAGATGCTGTTCTATACACACACGCAGGTCCTGAAATAGCAGTAGCTTCAACAAAGGCATTTGAAACCCAATTAATTGCGATGTATTTAATCGGACTGCACCTCGGTCGCATCAGAGGAACAATTTCCGCAGAATTGATAAGTGAAATTGAGAACGAACTGTCAGAGCTACCGGCGAAGGTCGAGCAGATTTTAGAGACGGTTGAACCGCTCCGTGAATTAACCAGAAAATTTAGCAATTCGAACTCGATGTTGTTTTTAGGTAGGCATGTTGGATTTCCCACCGCACTTGAAGGCGCCCTTAAATTGAAAGAATTGGCATATATGCATGCCGAAGGTTTTGCTGGTGGCGAATTAAAACATGGTCCTATCGCTTTGATTGAAGCCGGCACCCCAGTTGTAGCAATCATGCCTGCTGCTGGTTCACTGTTAGCCGAGAAAATGGCATCGAATATTCAAGAAGTGAAAGCCAGAGGCGCAGTGATAATTGCGATTGCAGATTCACCACTAGCTGCAGCAGATCATTTAGTGCGAATTCCAACAACGCACGAATTCTTGCAACCAGTACTTTCTGTGGTTCCGCTTCAAGTGATTGCATATGAAATGGCAATCGCCCGAGGCAACGATGTTGATCAGCCACGAAACTTAGCTAAGTCTGTAACGGTTGAATGAAATGACAATAGAACCCTTAAATAACTTGGATAAAAGACGTGCTGAAATGTTTCATGCCCTTCGAGTATCCGGACTCTTACTTCTAGGCTTTCTTTTCATAACCCAACAAGTTCTAACTCGAGGTTGGATTTATGAATTAGATCATTACATTTTGAATCTAAAAAATCCAAAATTCAAGGGTCTTGCTGGACATATTTTGATTGGACTAGATGATCTCGGTTTACGTTGGTTTACGGCGACCGTGCTATTAATTTGTGCCAGCTTTATCGGCTGGAGATTTAAGTCTTTTCGCCCAATAAATCTCTCAATTTTAGCTTTACTGGCGCTCAACGTCATTGTTGGCCTAACTAAAATATATATCGGAAGAACTAAGCCAAGACTTTCAATTGATGTGTTATTCGCAAATGGCATGTCTTATCCGAGTGGACATGCTTCAAACGCTTTAGTTAGTTGGGGGCTTCTGGCATATTTGATCTATCGCTATACAAATCGCGCACCTTTTGAAGGTATTAATTTATATCCAATAGTTGGATTAATTACCTTTATCGTAGTGATGGTTTCTCTGATAAGAAATACTCACTGGTTCTCTGATTTACTTGGCGGTGTGTTCATAGGTGGGGCGTTGCTCGTTGCGATTATTGCGATAGATAGATTTATTCCATCAAAGAAGCAGCCTTCGTGATGAGTACTATTTTTGGGATTGGAATTGACGTAGTAGCTATTGATCGCTTTCAGGAATCATTAACGCGTACGCCATCACTCCTAAATAGAGTTTTCACGCCAAATGAAGCAAAGTTAAATCTCTCTAGTCTTGCTGCCAGATTCGCCGCTAAGGAAGCGTTAGCGAAGGCGCTTAATGCAAAAGCGGCATTTAACTGGCAAGAGGCGGAAGTTATAAATGAAGCTTCAGGTAAGCCAAACTTTCAATTCACGGGCGAGATGGCCAATCGCCTTGCCGACTTCAATGTTCATTTAACGCTTTCACATGATGCTGGAATTGCTTCCGCAATGGTGATTGTCGAGGCAAAGTAGTGCGCGCATTTGTTGAAGTAAATCTAAAAGCTATTGCAAATAATATTAATTTAATTAAATCTAAAACATCTGCCCAAATTTTGGCAGTGGTTAAAGCCGATGCTTATGGTCATGGCCTGATTCCAGTAGCTAAATGTGCAATTGATGCTGGTGCAACTTGGCTAGGCGTAGCAATTTTAGAAGAAGCCATAACGTTGCGAGATGCTGGAGTAAAGGCCCCAATTATTACTTGGTTAACACCACCAAGTTCAGATTTTAAAAAGGCTATTGAATTAGATATTGATCTGGCAATTCCTTCACTAAAACATTTAGAACTAGTTCTTGCCGCAGGCAAGGCACTTGGGAAAAAACCACGTGTGCATATCGAAGTTGATACCGGAATGACCCGTGGTGGATTGTTAGGCGAATGGCCAGAATTTTTGATTGCGATAAAAGGCGCGGATCTTGAAGTTGTTGGGTTTTGGTCGCACTTTGCACGAGCCGATGAACCAAATGAGATTGCGAACCAGAAACAGATCTCTGACTTCGAAAGTAAATTGGCGCAACTTCAAGCTATTGGAATCACTCCGAAATATGTTCATCTTGCCAATTCAGCAGCCGCGCTAACTAATACAGGTGCGCATAAAAATATTATTCGTTTGGGAATCGCGATGTATGGCTTAAGCCCAGATGTAACAACCCTCGGTACATCTCTGGAACTAGATCTTGAACCAGCAATGACTTTGAAAGCTGAAATTCATTTGGTGAAACGTGTTCCAGCTGGTTCGCCAGTTGGATACGGTGGAACCGAGTTAACTTCTAGTGATACTAAGTTGGCCATTATTGCTATGGGTTATTCCGATGGAATCCCACGCAATACAAGTAGTACAGCAGGTGTTTTCGTTGCTGGACGAAAGGCTGCAATTATCGGTCGGGTCTCGATGGACCAATTTGTTGTTGATCTTGGGGCTGATTCCAATGCAGTTACGGGCGATATTGCTGAAGTTTTCGGGCCCCTCGGATATTCAATTGATGAATGGGCGGCGGCTTCCGGAACAATTAATTACGAGATAGTTACGCGAATTGCCGCTCGCGTGCCTAGAATCTACGCGTGAGTCCAACCCAATTATCCATAAAGAACCTCTCAGTTTCTTTTGGTGGCATCAAAGCGTTAACTGATGTTTCATTTACGGTTCCAAAAAATAGCGTTGTTGGATTGATTGGCCCAAACGGTGCTGGCAAGACCACAGTCTTTCATTGCATATCAGTACTTGTTAAAAGTGATTCTGGAAAATTTGAGTTTGATGGCGTTGAAAGAGCATTTCCCAAGCCGCATGAATTAGTTGATCTTGGAATTACTCGAACTCTGCAAGGCGTAGGACTGTTTAATGAATTATCCGTTCTGCAAAACGTAATGGTCGGGGCAGATAAAAAATATAAACCAAATTTTGTAAAAGAACTCTTTGGGCTATCTGGAAAAGTTGAAGCTAACTTAAAGGAGCGCGCTGAGGAAGCCCTTGCCTGGGTTGGTGGCGCGTCGTTAATCGATAACAAACCTTCAGAACTTAGCTATCCAGATTCAAAGCGGGTTGCCTTAGCTCGCGCCTTGGTAATAAATCCAAGTTTGTTAATGTTGGATGAACCGGCAGCCGGATTAGGACAAGACGATATTGATGCGCTGGCATCGTTAATTAAACAATTGAAGCGCCGCTGTTCAATTTTAATTGTTGAGCACCATGTGGACTTCGTTCGCGAAATTTCGGATTCAGTAAATGTCTTGAATTTTGGAAAGTTAATTGCATCAGGAAGTTATGACGAAGTTAAGAAAAATCCAGCAGTTATCGAGGCATATTTAGGCCACACAGATAATCCTGATGAGAATTCAAAACTCGGTGCTTAATGCTTAATATTTCCGAACTTGTAACTGAATTTGATTCAGTAAAGGCGCTAAATGGCATTAGCTTTCAGGCAAAGCCAGGTTGCATCACCACTGTAATTGGCGCAAATGGTGCCGGCAAAAGCACTTTACTTAGAACTATTTCTGGACTTGAACGGCCAACGAGCGGATCAATTAAGTGGTTTGATGAAGAACTTACTCATAAGAGCGTTGAGGCAATTGTCAGAAGCGGAATCGCACAAGTTCCTGAGGGCCATGCAGTTATTTCACAACTAAGCGTTGCTGAAAATATCGAATTGGGTGGTCTGTTTCGTAAGCGAAAAGCACGTGGTGATTTAGAAATAGCTACTAAAGAAGTTTATGAACTTTTTCCAATTCTCTTTGAACGCCGAAATGAACCTGCTGGTTCGCTTTCAGGAGGTGAGCGTCAGATGTTGGCAATTAGTCGCGCACTTGTTTCTCGACCAAAATTATTGTTATTAGATGAACCCTCACTTGGTTTAGCACCACTTATTTCTGCGCAAATTATCAGTATCGTAAATGAGTTATGCAGATCAACTGGTTTAACAGTTTTACTTGTCGAACAGAATGCAAATACTGCACTATCAGTAGCGGATCATGGAATTTTGCTCGCTCTTGGAAAAGTAGTTGCTAATCTGCCGGCAAAAGAATTGATTGCCGATTCCGCCCTCCGAGCCGCTTACTTGGGGTATTAAATGAACTCATTTTTAACTGCCTTTTTCTCCGGAACTTCGCAAGGCGCAGTTTATGCACTTGTTTCACTTGGCTTAGTTCTGGTTTGGCGCGGCGCTGGAGTAGTTAATTTTGCCCAAATGGGACAGGCAATGTTTACGACCTATATTGCTTCTCAATTAATCCAGAACGAGTATTCATATTGGAGCGCCTTTGTAATTGCTCTGATTAGCGGCGCAATTCTTGGTGCGATTGTTGATCTTGGTTTAATGAGACCACTTACTTCTCGCAAAAATTCCCAATTACTAAATAGTCAATCGATGCGAACCACGATTCCAGTTATTGCCTCACTTGGAATACTTGGCGTCTTAAAGTCATTGGCCGGAATTCTCTGGGCTGGTGAAGAGCGCGGATTTCCTGCTCCAGTTCCAGCAACTGGTTTAAAGATTGGCAACACTGACTTGGCCATAACTGGTTTTGATCTATTCGTAATTGGTGTTGTGTTTCTAGCCTTAGTTCTGACAACAATCTTCTTTACTAAAACTGGTATGGGACTTGCGATGCGAGCAAGTGCGCTAAATCCTGAGG
>CAXNFK010000080.1:0-5867 GCA_964201775.1 Candidatus Nanopelagicaceae bacterium | reverse complement strand
GATTATCAAAACTGCTGGCCTTCTTCTAATCACTGGTCTTGCAGTATTTGCCCTCAACCTAGAGCGAAGTAACAATCCAGATCTAGTAAGTCTCAAGGGAAGTCCATACGTAGTTCCAGTTATCTTGTTGCTTTTAGTGATCGGTACATTTGTTTTGGGTCGCACCGCATTTGGTCGCCACATTTACGCAGTAGGTGGAAACGCTGAAGCTGCTCGTCGCGCCGGTATTGATGTGAAGCGAATCCGCATTGCAGCATTTATGATTTGTTCTTCATTGGCAGCAATTGCTGGAATGATCTTTGCATCTCGCCAAAACTCTGTCTCACCAACTACTGGTGGCAGCTCAACTCTTCTCTATGCAGTTGGTGCCGCAGTTATTGGCGGAACATCTTTGTTTGGCGGAAAAGGAAAGATGCGAGATGCCATCCTTGGTGGCCTTGTAGTTGCCGTTATTGATAACGGCATGGGGCTACTTGGATATGCAGCAGGCATTAAGTTCATTGTTACAGGACTTGTTCTACTAGTTTCTGCAGGCGTGGATGCAATCTCACGTCGCGGTGCTAGTACTAGTTAAAAGGGTTTAGCCCTTCATCCCCATCAAGTGCTCTAGAGCAAGCTGATCAATGGCTTCATAGCCATATCCACGATTGCCTGCTGCTTCAACATCAAAGGAATCCTTTGCAAGATCCTTCCATGTTTCACCTGCGGCAAGTGTTGGCTCTGAAAGTCCTGGAATATTTGATTCCTTCATCGCCGCAATAACTCGTGAATCTGCGCGGAAGGCTAAGGCGCGCTCTTTAAGAGCCAAGTAGGTGCGCATGTTTGCAGTTGCTGACTCCCACACACCCTTGTCGCTTTCAGTGCGAGCTGGTTTGTAATCAAAGTGCTTTGGTCCGCTGTAGTTATAGCGCTCTAACAAATCAACTAGGAAGAATGCTGACTTGAGATCACCATGGCCAAACACTAAATCTTGGTCATACTTTGGACCGTGCTGACCATTAAGGTCAATGTGGAACAACTTCTTGTGCCACAAGGCTTGTGCGATTCCATGAACGAAGTTAAGCCCTGCCATTTGTTCGTGTCCAACTTCTGGGTTCACACCAACTAGTTCTGGACGATCGAGTGAATTAATAAATGCAAGTGCGTGCCCCACTGTTGGCAAGAAAATATCACCACGTGGCTCATTTGGTTTTGGTTCAATTGCAAACTTAATGTTGTAACCCTTATCGATTACATATTGCCCAAGGATGTTGAATCCTTCGCGATAACGTTCTAGCGCAACGTATCCATCTTTTGCCGCATCTGATTCCGCGCCTTCGCGGCCACCCCAACAAACATAAATTTCAGCTCCAAGTTCTGCAGCTAAATCAATATTGCGCATAACTTTCGAGATTGCGAAACGTCGGATGTCTCGCTCGTTGGCAGTAAGTGCACCATCTTTAAAGATTGGGTGAGTAAATAAATTTGTTGTGGCCATCGGAACTTTCATTCCGGTATCTACAAGCGCTTTCTTAAATCGTGCAATATGAGCACTGCGATCTGCTTCGTTTGAACCAAATGGAATTAAATCATCATCATGAAATGTCACACCATAAGCACCGCGTTCTGCTAATTCAGTAACGCTACGAACTGGATCCAATGCAGCACGCGTTGCATCACCAAATGGATCACGCGCTTGCCATCCAACAGTCCAAAGACCAAATGTGAACTTATCTGCTGGACTTGGCGTTAATGACATCTTGGCTCCTGGTGGTTGAGTGAATGATTAAGCGGTTGGTTTCCTTGCCCTAATTTAATCTCAGTTTGGTGCTTTTACCTAAGTTCCCTTAACCTTCTCTCATCTCTCCAGCGGGAGTGGTGAAATGGCAGACACGCAAGTCTTAGGAACTTGTGTCTTCGGACGTGCGGGTTCAAGTCCCGCCTCCCGCACCAGCTAAAACTGATTTTTCAAATCTTGCAACTGACCAGCATGTGACTTGCTATGGCCAGTTGCTAATGAAACCAAATCAGCAAGTGTCACTAAGCCACGCTCTTCGTGCACCGATGTGCGAGACCAATCACCTTCTGGAATTGTGCTCAATATATTTGCGGCAACAATTTGAATTCCCTCTATTGCAGCGAGTGAAGCCTGTGCATCTCGTTTACTGTAATTAAGTCGATCCGGATAAATATCTTCGTTGAACGGAAATATCTTTGGAGTTTCTTCCGCAAGATTATTTAAGTATCTAGTCGCAAAATGTAATTCACCATCACACATGTGGTGCAAGACAAATGCCGCGGACCACTCACCTGCAATTGGAACCTTAGATAAGTCTTGGCCTGAAATGGACTTTGCTAATGCGGTGAATTCTTTGCCATGCTTGATGAATTCCGCCAGCAGGTCTTGTGAATTCTTTGTTGAATCGCTCATGGCACAATTCTAGGCTCACGGATAGCGAATAAGGAAGGGAATTCACTCATAGCACTCACCCCGCCCTTTGTTATAGGCTTCCCCGAAATAGCTGAATAGCACAAGGAGTCAAAGTGGCTGAGAGAAAATTCCGATCTTGGGTTGGATTTAAAGAAGAGACTGTTGCTGCGCCAACTGAAAATGCGGTTGAACGCATTCGCCAACTTGAGACTCAATTAGCAGATCTCCGCTCACGTCGCGACATAACAAGTTTAAGTAAAGAAGAATTTGAAATTCTTGCTGGTGAAACAGCAATGAGTCTTATCAAGACCGCTCAACAACGAGAATCACGTGCGTTGGCAGCGGCTGAACAAACGATTGCTGAAACTGAACGCATCGCTAAGGGACGCTTAGATTCATCAGAAACTAAAGCAAAAGCAATTTTATCTGGCGCAGAAACTCGTGGTCGTAAATATATTGAGGCCGCAGAGTCTGATGCAGTTGAACTTCGCGAAAAAGCTGTGCGCCAAGCTGAACATCTATTGTTAGAGAGCAAGCGCGAAGCCGCTGCACTAGCCGGCGCTGCAAAACGAGAAGCAGAGCGAATTATTAGCGATGCTACCGGCGAGATTAGTGAATTTAGATCTTGGCTAACCAGTGCTATTTCAGAATCTGAGCGCTTGTATCGAGTGCAAACGCAATCGCTAAATGCTGCGGAACAGGCAATTGGTGAAACTCGAGGAAGATTGAAGCAAGCATTTGAACGTTTAGCTGCATTGCAAGGTGACATTGATGCAAATATTGATGAGAATGATCGCCCAGTTGAAAAAACTTTTATTCGTAAGGGCGCAAAGCCAGCACAAGCAGTTAAGCAGCCGGCGAAGAAGCCGGTCAAAAAGGCTGCAAAGAAGAGCACAACCAAAAAACGTAAGTAGTTTCGATGCAACGCGCATCAATTTCTTCGACCCACATCCCAGCGATTGATGGGTTACGTGCGCTTGCAGTTATAGCCGTTGTTCTTTATCACTTAGGCATTGATTGGATTCCAGGTGGTTTTCTTGGGGTCGATCTCTTCTTTGTTATTTCGGGATATGTAATCACTCGGTTAATTTTAGATTCGATTGAAAGCGCAAATGGTTTAGATCTAAAAGAATTTTATGCAGCAAGAGTTAGAAGGCTTCTGCCGGGACTTGTTATTCTGATAATTGTTACCTCGGTTTTTATAGCTTTCTTTGCGCCTGATGCGATTCGAAGATTCATTACCGATGTGCCATTTGTTCTTACAGGAACGAATAACTGGCAATTGGTCGCAGTTAATCAAGACTATTTTCAGGCAATTGGTCGCCCACCTCTCTTGCAGCACACTTGGTCGCTTGCTGTTGAATTTCAGTTCTACTTAATCTGGCCAATCATTTTGCTTTTCATCTGGCGCCGCTTTGGGAAACGCGTTGTCAGGCGAGTAGCGCTTGTAATTGCGACTTTCTCCGGAACGGCGCTTTTTCTCTTCTCACTACAAGCAGATAATGCAACAGCAGGGCGAATCAGTCATATTTACTTTGGAACCGATACCCATAGCCTTGGTTTGTTTTTAGGTTCTGCACTCGCCGTAAGTTGGATCCCACGAAACTTATCTCCCAAGATTTCGCAGCGAGCCCAAGATTTCATTGATGGCATTGGGGTCTTTGGATTTATTGGTCTGCTCTGTATTTTCTTATTTATTGATCAATCTAATACCGCGCTTTATCAAATTGCATTTCCACTAGCTGGACTTTTTGGTTGTGCAACAATTATCTCGATAGTCCATCCAGCATCACGGTTTTCGCCAATTTTAAATAACAAGCTGTTTCTCTGGATTGGCCAGAGGTCTTATGGGATATATCTCTGGCACTGGGTTGTTTTCCAAATAACTAGACCAGGCGCCGATTTAACAGGAAACCTTCTCGCACTTAATGTAGCCCGAGTTTTAGTTGTATTAGCCCTCGCAGATATATCACTGCGCGCAATAGAGATTCCAATTCGTAAAGGCATTGTGCAAAACTGGTTTAGAGGTATGAAATACCGCACCAAAATCATGCAAAAACGGCAGCGAATCTTTGTTTCTTCAGTTGTTGCTTTTATGGTTTTTATGACCGGAAGTTCTGTTGCGCTAGCTTGGCAACGCGATCGATCTGTAATAGTTGAGATTAAGCCAGAATTGGAATTGCCAGATACCGTTATTTCGGAAAATCAAACCGGGCTATGGGTAACTGGAGATTCCGTAATTTTAGGAATCCGCAACAAATTGGCGATGCAAGAGGATATTGCGCTAATCAATGCTCGAGTAGGGCGACAAATTGGCGAGTTGATTGCAGCGGTCGAAGAAGATAAACCGCGAGTTGGAAATTCTCCTGTTGTTCTAAATGTTGGAAACAACAATGCTGTATCCCGGGAAGATATGGTCAAATTAATGGAACTTCTGAAGGATCAACCAAAAGTTGTTGTAGTAAATACTTCTGTTCCGAGAACTTGGCGAGATGGAAATAATAAAATTATTGGCGAAGTTGTATCTGGGTATCCAAATGCCGCATTAGTTAATTGGGCTGAAATAGCAGAAAACCACCCGGAATTTTTCGCTCCGGATGGTGTCCACTTAATTGAAGCTGGTAGTGATGTTTATATTGCATCAATACTTGAAGCACTTAATTCAAAATAATTTTAATTAAGAACCTTTAGTTAGGACCATTGCCCTGGAAGTCCAAAGACTTTTCCACCAACAACTGTTCCATCCTCTAGAATTGAAGAAACTCTGAAGGATGCCCAGCCTGTGGTTTCGCCCTTAGCAATGTCGATTGAATATTGATCGGCTGGAACTGTTGAAATTAACTTCCAAGTTCCGCCATTCGCACGAATTTCGACGTTGTAGTTTGCAACGCTTGCACCATCAAGAGGCATCTTCCAGAAAATAGTTGCGCCTGTAGCTGTGTACTGGGCAACGATTCCAACTGGTTCACTTCCGCCACCATCAACAACTGGTGAAGTTGATGCTTCAGCAGATGCTTCTGTTGTTGGCTCCGCTGATTCCTCAGCAGATGCTTGTGCGGTTGCAGTTGCTTCTGGAGCTGCACTATCTGTTTCAGTAGATCCGTTTCTAGATACAACAACTAACGCAATCAAAACAACAGCAACTACTACTGCAATTACTACGCGCTTAGATGAAGAATCTGAAGAAGAATTCTTTACTGCGGAAGGAACGCTGGCTCCTGGAGTTTTCGCTGGGCGATTAACAACCGAGTTGCTCTGGAAGTTAGAGCGACTTGATGGTACTGAAGAAACAACAAAGGTTGAGGAAGCTCTTTTGGCAACTTTCTTTGTTGTGCGCTTCGCAACTTTCTTCGCGCTCTTCTTCGCTGTTTTCTTTACAGTTCTTTTCACTGCGCTTTTCTTTGCTGTTTTCTTAGCAGAAGTTTTCTTCGCTGCTTTTTTAACAGGTTTTTTTGTT
>CAXNFK010000079.1:0-5899 GCA_964201775.1 Candidatus Nanopelagicaceae bacterium | reverse complement strand
TTCGCCAATTTTTGGATCTGCTGGATATCCAGCGCTAGCAAGAACAACAGTTACTGCAGAATCATCTGACCATTCAAGTTCGCCAAAGTTTTCTAAGTTCTTTGTTGCTGCTGCCATTAATAATTGCGCAAGTGGAGTTTTTAACCTTGGTAATAACACTTGAGTTTCAGGATCACCGAAGCGGGCATTGAATTCAATAACTTTTGTGCCACGAGATGTAAGTGCAAGACCGGCATATAGAAGCCCAACAAAAGGTGTTCCGCGCGCAGCCATCTCTTGAATTGTTGGATTTAAAACTTTATCTAAAGTTTCTTCCATAATTTCATCAGGCGCCCAAGGCAGCGGTGAATATGCACCCATACCACCAGTGTTTGGTCCGAGATCACCATCGAAAGCGCGCTTGAAATCTTGTGCTGGTTGCATTGCAATTACTTTTATTCCATCGCTAATACCAAAGAGTGAAACTTCCGGGCCATCTAAGAATTCTTCGATTACAACTTGTGGTGATTGCAGAGCATGTTCGATTGCAAGATCGCGATCTTCGGTGACAACAACACCTTTGCCGGCAGCAAGACCGTCGTGTTTAACAACATAAGGTGCGCCAAAAGTATCTAGAGCTTTCTCAATTTCTTTCTGGTTGTTGCAGGTAAAGCTCTTTGCAGTTGGAACACCCGCATCTCGCATTACTTGCTTCGCAAAATCTTTTGAGCCTTCAATTTGTGCTGCCGCTTTCGATGGACCAAAGCAGGCGATATTGGCTCTGTTCAGTGCATCAGCCAGACCATTTACTAAAGGCTTCTCGGGGCCAACAACAACTAGATCAATATTTAATTTCTTTGCTAATTCGACTACTGCGTTGTTATCGGTGGTATCGATTGCATGACATAACGCAATTTCTGCGATGCCTGGATTTCCTGGTGCTACGTGAAGTTCTTCTAAAGTTGTATCGCGATTTAGTGCTGCGGCAAGTGCGTGTTCGCGCCCGCCGGAACCAATCAGCAATACTCTCAAATGAACTCCGTAATTGAAATCGTTTGATCGCGGCCAGGACCGACTCCGATTGCACTTATAGGTGCTTCAGAAATCTTCTCTAGATACTTAACGTATGCCTGAGCATTTGCAGGTAGATCGCTAAATTTGCGAGCACTTGAAATATCTTCAGTCCAACCTGGTAAGTATTCGTAAATTGGTTTTGCGTGGTGGAAATCTGTTTGTGAAGCTGGAAGTTCTTCAACGCGCTGGCCATCAATTTCATATGCAACGCATACTGGAATCTTTTCCCAGCCAGTGAGAACATCTAGCTTTGTTAAGAAGAAATCTGTCAGGCCGTTAACGCGAACTGCGTAACGCGCAATCGGTGCGTCATACCAACCGCAGCGACGTGCGCGACCAGTGGTAACACCAACTTCGCCACCAATGCGGCGTAGTGATTCGCCATCTTCATCGAACAACTCAGTTGGGAATGGACCGGAACCAACTCGAGTTGTGTAAGCCTTAACAATTCCGATAACGCGAGTGATCTTTGTTGGTCCGATTCCGGAACCAGTTGATGCACCGCCTGCAGTTGGGTTTGAAGATGTTACGAATGGATATGTTCCGTGATCAACGTCGAGCAGCGTTCCTTGGGAACCTTCGAGAAGCACGGTTTTGCCTGCCTTAAGAGCTTTATCTAAGAGCAGCGCAGTATCTGTTACATATGGGCGCAAGATTTCGGCATATGCCAAATATTCCGCGAGAACTTCTTCAATTTCGATTCCTTTGCGATTAAAAACCTTAATCAAAACTTGGTTCTTATCGCGGAGCGCGCCTTCAATTTTTTGACGCAAGATTGATGGATCAAATAAATCTTGTACACGGATTCCGATGCGATTTATCTTGTCGGCATATGCCGGCCCAATTCCGCGACCGGTTGTTCCGATCTTTGAATTTCCAAGGAAGCGTTCTGAAACTTTATCGATGGTGCGGTGATAAGGCGTAATTAAATGTGCGTTGGTGCTGATCTTTAACTTTGAGGTATCAATGCCGCGTTCGTTAAGACCTTTGATTTCTTGAAGTAAAACTGATGGATCAATAACAACACCGTTGCCAATTACTGGAACAACGTTTGGCGAAAGGATTCCGGATGGCAATAAGTGCAGCGCATATTTCTGATCACCGATTACAACAGTGTGGCCGGCATTGTTTCCGCCTTGATAGCGAACAACATAATCAACGCGGTCGCCAAGTAGATCGGTCGCTTTACCTTTACCTTCATCGCCCCATTGGGCACCGAGCAGAACTAGTGCTGGCATTTAGGCCCGAAGAGACGTGCCGGTTGAACGAAGATCTTCGCAAGCAAGAATTACGCGCGCAGCGATGCCGGCTTCTGCAGCCTTGCCCCATGCACGTGGATCGTAAGCTTTTTTATTTCCAACTTCGCCATCAATCTTTAGAACACCATCATAATTTTTCAAAACGTGATCAACGATTGGGCGAGTAAATGCGTATTGAGTATCGGTATCGATATTCATCTTAATTACGCCGTAATCCAGGGCTTCGCGGATTTCAGAGAGTAGTGAGCCAGAACCACCGTGGAATACCAAGTCCATTGGCTTTGAACCAGCAGCAAGACCGTGCTTTGCAGCAACTGCATCTTGTAGTGTTTTTAGAATTGCAGGTTGTAGAACAACGTTTCCTGGCTTGTAAACACCGTGAACGTTTCCGAAAGTTGCGGCGACCATATAACGACCACGTTCGCCCATTCCCAAAGTTTCAACTGTCATCAGTGCATCTTCGGGTGTGGAATAAAGTTTTGCATCGTGCTTGGCTTCGATGCCATCTTCTTCGCCACCAACAACACCGATTTCGATTTCAAGAAGCGTGCGTGCGGCAGCAGACTTAGTAATTAGTTCATCTGCGATTGACATATTTTCTGGCATTGAAACTGCTGAGCCATCCCACATGTGAGAACTAAATAGTGGACCTTTGCCATCTTTAATTCGTTGTGCACCAAGATCTAGAAGTGGACGCATGAAGCCATCTAACTTTTCGACTGGGCAGTGGTCGGTATGAATTGCAATATTTACGTTGTAGTTCTTCGCAACAATGTGTGCGTATTCGGCGAGCGCAACTGCGCCATCAACCATGTTCTTTACTGTCGAACCTGAAAGGTATTCCGCTCCGCCCCAAGAAATTTGGACGATGCCATCTGATTTTGCTTCTGCAAAACCGCGGAGTGCGCCGATTAACGTTTGTGATGATGAGACGTTGATCGCCGGATATGCAAAGGCTTTTGCCTTCGCGCTGTCCAACATTTCGGCATAAATTTCCGGGGTTGCAATTGGCATTTTCATTCTCCCAAATCAAGTGGTTTGTTACTAAGGCTGGCGTAAATCTCTGGCCGGGCACTTCGATGGGCTGCGGTGAGGCTTACGGCATATCCCACCACATTTCGGGGCAGATTGGAAAACCGTGCGCCTAACGGCGCGATTTATCTGGGGCTAACCCAAGCCAAAAAAGCTGAGTAGGTGGTTTAGGCCGATTGTCCCGAGATTGCTATTGATAATCATTTTTCCAACCCGGCCAACTGCTTTGATCGCGACGGTTAAAACGTGCAGATTCGTGATTACATTTATGAAAAAGCCCAAGCTATTCTCCTTATTAGTGTTTTTATTATTAATTGCGCTTGCTTGGGAAAGATAGAGAGATTGCGCTCAATATTTACGGGTCCGTGAAAAAAACTTGGACAAAGTTATGGTGTGCAAAACTCTTGGCTGGTAACCTTAAAATCATGACGACTCTGGAAAATCTTGGCTCGGAAGATCGCAAATTTCCGCCAACTGCCGAATTCGCAGCAAAAGCAAATGCACAGGCCGAGATGTATGAGCGAGCAAAAGCAGATCGCTTAAAGTTTTGGGAAGATGCCGCAAGCCAACTGCATTGGGAGAAGAAGTGGGACACAGTTTTAGATTGGCAAATTCCTTTTGCTAAATGGTTTGTCGGCGGAAAAATAAATGCTTGCTATAACGCAGTAGACCGAAATGTAATTGAGGGTCGTGGTGATCGAGTCGCTTTTTATTTTGAAGGCGAACCTGGTGACACTCGCACAATTACGTATTCCGATTTATTGCGCGAAGTTTCAAAATTAGCAAATGCTTTGACTGAAATGGGAATTACTTCTGGCGATCGCGTTGCGATTTATTTACCGATGATTCCGGAAGCTGCAATTGCGATGTTGGCATGTGCACGAATTGGTGCGATGCATTCAGTTATTTTTGGTGGCTTCTCGGCTGATGCAGTGACTGTTCGCAATAATGATGCCCAAGCAAAATTAGTTATTACCGCAGATGGTGGATTTAGAAAAGGTGCGGCCTTCGCCCTGAAACCAACTGTTGATACTGCACTTGCCGGTTCGCCAACTGTTGAAAAAGTTTTAGTTGTAAAGCGCACTGGCCAAGAAACTGCAATGCAAGCCGGCCGCGATATTTGGTGGCATGACGCTGTTGATCGCCAATCCGATAAGCATGTTGCACAAGGTTTCGATAGCGAACATGGCTTATTTATTCTTTACACATCTGGCACAACTGCAAAGCCAAAAGGGATTTATCACACAACCGGCGGATATTTAACGCAGGCTGCATTTACTCATAAGATGGTCTTTGATTTAAAACCAGAGACTGATGTTTATTGGTGCACAGCAGATATTGGTTGGGTAACTGGACATTCATATGTTGTTTATGGACCGCTAACAAATGGTGCAACTCAAGTTATGTATGAAGGAACTCCTGATACTCCAAGCAAGTCGCGAATGTTTGAAATCATTGAAAAATATAAGGTTTCTATTCTTTATACCGCACCAACTTTGATTCGTACCTGGATGAAGTGGGGCGATGAATATCCAAATGGAAGTGATTTATCTTCACTGCGTTTACTTGGATCTGTTGGTGAACCAATTAATCCAGAAGCATGGATGTGGTACCGCGAAGTTATTGGTGGAAATCGTTGCCCAATTGTTGATACTTGGTGGCAGACCGAAACTGGTGCAATCATGATTTCACCACTTCCTGGTGTAACCGAAACTAAACCTGGTTCTGCAATGCGTGGGCTTCCGGGAATTGGTGCACGTGTAATTGATGAAAAGGGTGTTGATGTTCCACTTGGTGGTGGCGGATATCTTGCTCTGACCGAACCTTGGCCTTCAATGCTTCGCGGAATTTGGGGCGAAGAGGAGCGTTACAAAGAAACTTATTGGTCACGTTTCCCTGGAAAATATTTTGCGGGCGATGGTGCAAAAATTGATAGCGACGGTGCAATTTGGTTACTTGGTCGCGTTGATGATGTGATGAATGTTTCTGGTCACCGAATTTCAACAACTGAAGTTGAATCTGCGCTTGTGTCGCATGAATCTGTTGCTGAGGCTGCAGTTGTTGGTGCGAAAGATGAAATGACTGGCCAAGGAATTGTGGCCTTCGTAATTATGCGTGGTGGTGTTGAAAGCCTTGATGGCGACGCACTTGTTAAACAATTACGAGATCACGTTGCAAAAGAGATTGGCGCTATTGCTAAGCCACGACAAATCATTGTGGTTGTTGAACTTCCAAAGACCCGAAGTGGAAAAATTATGCGCAGATTGCTGCAAGATGTTGCAGAGAACCGCGCAGTTGGAGATTCAACAACCCTCGCTGATCCAAATATTATGAAGTTAATCAGCGAAGGCTTGAAGACTGGAAAGAGCGAAGATTAATTCTTAGCAAATAGTTTGCTGAAGAATCCTGGCCTTTTTGGTTCCACTGGATCATTCTGATGGCCCGCACAGCGTTGCGATTTAGGAACGCCAGCTAGCGCTTCCTCGATATGGTTTCCACAACCACTCCAAGTTGCTTTGCCACATTTACGACAAGTTGCTTGACTACACATTTAC
>CAXNFK010000078.1:0-5916 GCA_964201775.1 Candidatus Nanopelagicaceae bacterium | reverse complement strand
ATGTGAAATTAGTGATTAATGATTTAGAGGGCAGGCCGAACTACGAGGGCTGGGTGACCGTAAGAGATTCTTCTGGAAATTATGTTGACACCGGAAAGGGTTGGATTTCTCAACTTGGTAAAGTTGATTTCACTTTAACGCCCGGGGTTTATTCACTTGAGATTCAACCTGCAAATAATCGAAGTGGGGTAAGAACAACTACGAGCATTACCGTTCCTGGATCAGGAATTTTAGAGAGCACAATAGTTTTGGCCGCGGGAAATGTTCAAGGTTTGGCAAAGAACGCATCGGCAGCAAGTATTTCCTGCGCATTCATTACCGCAACCGCAACTGGGCAAGCTACTGTTAAAACTATTTCCAAGAGCGATGGAACTTTCACCTTGAATTTAACAGCCGGCGTGGCCTGGACGATTAGCGCCGTTGATCCTGCAAGTGGCCAAGTTGGAAATACAACAATTACGCCAAATGGAACAAGTTCTAATGCAGTGACGGTAACGACATCGGCATGATGAAGAGAATCGCAGTCGCGCTCTCCTTTACGTTAATCTTTACCTTTTTAGTGCCACTTCAAAGCGCAACTGCGCTCGATCCCCCGGCCGGTGCCAGTGCAACAGGCAATCGAAATGGCGCATATAACGAAGGTTCGGTAACTCTTTCTTGGACTCCTGTTGCGGCAGCTGATAACGGCTATGCAATTCAAACTTTGTTAAACGGAGTTCAAGTTGGAACTCTTACGGGGATCGGTGGACAAGATTCAAGTAGCACCGTAGTTGGTGGGTTGCAAGGTGGAACAACTTATTCTTTTAAGATACGAGCAGTTTCAACTAGTGCGGTCAGTCCTTGGTCAACTGCAGTTACAGCTTCCCCGATTACCTCACCATCCACTCCAGCAAAACCAACGCACTCTAATTCTCTCTTGGATGTAACGGTCCGTTGGGCCGCGCCAGCATCAGATGGTGGCGCCGGAGTTACTTCCTATGTTGCAACCGAAGTAAATTCGGGTCGCACGCAAACTGTTAATTCAACAACATTTACTGCGCAATTCAACGCATTTGCAAGTGGATCGAAAGTTAAATTCAATGTTCGAGCAATTAATGGTGTTACAGCGGAGGGAACTGCATCTGCGAATTCTGATGAAACAACTTTGCCGAGTACTCCTAGTAAAGTTTCAGGTGTAATTCTCGCTCGAACTTCTACTAAAGACGAGATGCGAGTTACTTGGGAGATTCCAGGCAACGGCGGTTCAACATTAACTGGCTTTGAAGTTTTCCTAAGGCAGAGTGGAAGTGATATTCAAACTTCTCAAGTCACGGATATCGAAGCAAATTCAGCTTTATTTTCCGGTCTTGCAGCTGGCTCATATTCGGCACAAGTATTGGCAAAGAATGTAATTGGATCTGGAGAACGATCAACCGAACCAACTTCGATAGCAATTGAAGGGTTAGCCGATGCTGTTGCCGCATCATCAAGTGGTGGCGGTGGTGGCGGTGGCGGTGGTGGTGGTGGATCCGCACCAACTCCTACACCAACCCCGACTCCAACAGTGAGCGCGACTCCAACTCCTACACCAACCCCGACTCCAACTCCTACGGCTAGTGCGACTCCTAAACCAACTCCAAGTTCTTCTCCTAAACCAACTCCAGTTGCGACCCCAACTGCAAGCAAGGTTCGTAACAAAACTTCTACAACAATTTCTAAAGCAACAACAATTACGGCTTCATTACCAAAGTTCATTAAGCCGGCAGGAGCAAAAACTAAGATTACGGATGCAAAGGGAAAAGTAATTTCTGCTGCTAAGGTCAACATTTCGAGTAAAGGAAAAGTCAGTGTAACTTTCCCTAAAGGGACGAAGCCTGGCACCTATACCGTTAAAGTGACAACGAAGACGAAGAAAGTTTGGTACTTGTCTGTGACGGTTAAAAAAAAGAAATAGTGAAGTAGCCTAGGAATTCTAAGAAGCCCTCGGTAATCTGTTTCAATGCGTATGGCGAAGCAATCAAATTCCTTATTTGCAATCGCCCTTATTGTTGGGCTAATTCTTGGAACAAACTCTGCGCCGGTTTCTGCAGCAGAAAAAATTACTCTTGTAATGACAGAAGATCAGGTGGGCGGATACTCAAGAAGCTTATTTCGCCACTGGATTGATGCCGATAAAGATGGTTGCAATACCAGGTATGAAGTTTTGATTGCCGAAGCAATTGTGAAACCCAAAGTTGGCGCAGGTTGCTATTTAACTGGCGGCAAATGGAAGAGTCCATACGAAGGAAAAGTTTTCACGAACCCAACTGGTTTAGATATCGATCACATGGTTCCCCTGGCAGAAGCCTGGCGATCTGGGGCATGGGCTTGGACGGCAGCGCAGCGGATGGAATTCGCAAATGATTTGGAGGATTCACGTTCTTTGTTAGCAGTTACCGCAAGTTTGAATCGCTCGAAGGGCGATCGGGACGTGGCGGGCTGGTTGCCGGTAAAGGCGCAGTGCGCATATATTTCTAATTGGATTGCAGTGAAGTCGCGCTTTGATTTAACGGTAGATCCGATTGAAGGAGAATTCTTGCAATCAAAAATAGCGTCCTGCAAAATTACTAATGTTGTAATTGAAGGTAATTAAATTAAGGTGCGAGAGCTATAACAAGATTAACAACCGCAAGGCCGACCATTGTTGCCCAAATCTTGGTAGAAACCGCTGATTTCTTTAGATTTTTATAACCAAGAAAAAGAATTATTGCGAGAATCAAAAATTTGATTCCAACTTTCGTGTGATCTGGTGCTTCCCAATTAGCTGCATCTGATGCATGCAGTGAAGTGCGAATTCCGACAAGTGCAATTCCGGAAATAAGCGAGAGCAGTGCGCTGTGCATGGCGCCACCAAGAATGCGCTTCTGTGGTTTAGGGATTTGGGAAAGTAGTGCGCCGAGAATGCCGAGAAAACCAACTACGTGAAGGAGCAAGAAGATATTGCGTGCAATTGTCATAAGTAAAAGGGTAGCCCTGGAAACTTAAAAAATTAACGAATACTGCGCAATACCGCCGTTACGATTCCGAGAATCTCAGCGCCATCGCCAGGGATTGGTGCGTAATTATCGTTGGCTGGAAGTAACCAATAATGGCCATCTTTCTTCGACCAAGTTTTCACAGTGGCCTCGCCATCAATCATTGCGGCAACAATCTCGCCCTTATTTGCATCTTTCTGGGCGCGAATAACAACGTAATCGCCATCGCAGATTGCGGCATCGACCATGGAATCGCCCTTGACTTTGAGCATATAAACATCGCCCTTGCCGACAAATGATTCTGGAAGTGGGAAGACTTCATCAAAGCTCTGTTCGGCCAGGATTGGTGAACCAGCAGCGATCGATCCAAGGAGCGGCACATTGCGGGTCTTCTCTGGCGTAATTGCTTCGCCCTCACTTGGGTAGGTAATTTCTAGAGCGCGGCCCTTTGTGGCATCGCGGCGGATAAATCCTTTTTCAACCAGGGTCTCTAATTGATAGGAAACTGAGGCTGGTGAGGCAAGGCCGGCAGCTTGGCCGATCTCGCGCATTGAAGGGGGATAGCCGTTGGTCTCGATTGCGGTTCGAATAACGTCGAGGATTTTGGCTTGGCGAGGGGTCAGGCCATGCTCATTGGCTGGGCCGTCTGGGAGCTCACTTACATTCTTTTTGCTTGGGGATTTACTCTCGTTTTTGCTCATGGAAGAAGCATAAACCAAATTCTGAAAAAAAGCGAACATTTGTTCGGTTTTCACTTGCATGTGTCAGTGGGTTGACCTATAGTTCTCATTAGAACACTTGTTCGAACAACCGAATCCCCTCGGTTCTTGGTAACAAGGTTAAGTAGGAGAAGTAAATGAGCACTAACCGGATTCTTAATCGGAAGCAGAAGCTAGCAAGAACTTTTGTTGGCGCATCGCTATTGATAGTAATTGGCGCTGGTTTTAGCGCATCTCTAAGCGACCACGGTGTTGCATCTACTGAAGTTATTAAGACCGGTACATCTGGTTACATGCAAGTTGTTGTGACAAGTGGCGAGACCATCTGGTCAATCGCTTCAGCACTAAATGACGGAGCCCGATCTGATCTCTCATCCGTCGTAGATCAGATCGTTTCAGCCAATGGCCTGGATTCAACCGATCTTGAGCCTGGAACCAAGCTCTGGGTGCCTGCTAACTAACTATTAACTAGTTTTTCGCCCCGACACGCCGCACAGCCTCCTTTAAACCCTCGAGTTTTGGTCTACAGTTCCTACTACATATAGGGGTCAGACCACGATTTACTTCCATAAGTAGTGGTTTTCCGGTATGTTAGGGCACTTACTTTAAATAACGCTTAAACCGTAAACAAGAGTGAAAAAAGGGGAAATCCAAGAATGTTATGTCCATTTTGCAGAAGCGAAGACTCTCGAGTCGTCGATTCTCGCTCTGGGCAAGATGGCACCTTGATTCGCCGCCGCCGCGAATGCACATCATGCAATCGCCGGTTCACAACCTCTGAGACTTCAATCCTGATGATTATCAAAAGATCAGGAGCTACTGAACCATTTAGTCGCGAGAAAGTTATCTCTGGTGTTTCCAAGGCTTGCCAAGGACGCCCAGTAAATGATGACGACCTAGCACTATTGGCACAGAGAGTTGAAGAGACACTCCGCTCTGATGGTCAGGCAGAAGTAGAAGCACAAGAAGTTGGAATGGCAATCCTCGCGCCACTCCGCGAATTAGACCAAATCGCTTACTTGCGCTTTGCCTCGGTATATCGTTCGTTCTCCACACTTGAAGACTTTGAAGGTGAGATCGCACTTCTCCGCGCGGCTCCTTCAAATACAACAAATGCAAATTCCCAAAAAACTTTAGTCAATTAATTACTAGCCGGAAGAAGGAAACAATCATGTCCATCGTTAATAAGCCAGCAGCGGGAAATAAGAAAACCCTAGGCAAGGGCCTTACTCTCGAACGAATTTATACAACTGCTGGAAAGCACCCTTATGACGAAGTGACTTGGGAACGTCGCGATGTTGTGCAGACCAACTGGAAATCAGGCGAAGTTATCTTCGAACAAAAAGGTGTGGAATATCCAGACTTCTGGTCAGTGAATGCTTCAACAATCGTTACAACAAAATACTTCCGTGGCGCAGTAGGACACGACAATCGCGAATGGTCACTAAAGCAAGTTATCGATCGCGTAGTTCTTACCTACACAAAGGCTGGAAAAGATTTCGGTTACTTCGCAACTGATGCCGATGCCGAAATTTTCGAACACGAATTAACTTGGATGCTAATGCACCAAGTCTTCTCATTTAACTCACCAGTTTGGTTTAACGTCGGAACTAATGCACCACAACAAGTTTCTGCATGTTTCATCCTCTCTGTCGATGACACAATGGATTCAATCCTTAACTGGTATCGCGAAGAAGGAATGATCTTCAAGGGCGGTTCAGGCGCTGGTCTAAACCTTTCACGTATCCGTTCTGCAAAAGAACTTCTAAAGTCTGGCGGAACAGCTTCTGGTCCAGTTTCATTCATGCGCGGTGCAGATGCATCAGCAGGAACAATCAAGTCAGGTGGCGCAACCCGTCGCGCTGCTAAGATGGTTGTTCTCGATGTTGATCACCCAGATATCGAAGAATTCATCGAGACCAAGGTTCGCGAAGAAGACAAGATTCGCGCACTTCGCGATGCTGGCTTCGACATGGATCTCGGAGGGAAAGAAATTATCTCCGTACAGTACCAAAACGCTAATAACTCAGTTCGCGTATCAGATGAATTCATGCGCGCATATGAGAACAACGAAAAGTTTGGTCTAGTTGCTCGTGCTTCAGGTGAAGTTATCGAAACTGTCGAAGCTCGTGAACTATTCCGCAAGATGGCAGAAGCAGCTTGGGCATGTGCTGACCCAGGAATTCAATATGACGACACCATCA
>CAXNFK010000077.1:0-6022 GCA_964201775.1 Candidatus Nanopelagicaceae bacterium | reverse complement strand
GACGCTATCACCAAAAGAGTTTCGCAGATTAGCAATTTCAATTAAATCTTCCATCTGCCACTCTTCATTTGCAACGCTGATCTCACCGGTCAACTCAAATTGGCAGTCAATTCCATACTTCTTTATTGTTGCTTCAATCGCCTCTAAATTTTCACGGCCAAGTCGTTCGATAATTGCCATCTCATCTTTGAATCGGCTGTAGCCATTCATGAATCCATGAGTTAAGGAGTAACTACAAAAACCACCATTGCGGCCAGAAGCGCCAGCGCCAGTTTCTAATTGTTCAATAATAATTACATTGCGCTCGGGATTTTTCTCTTTAGCAAGAAGTGCGGTCCACAGACCGGTGTAACCAGCGCCAACAATGCAGAGGTCTGTTGTGGTTTCACCAATTAGCGTCGCATGTGGTTCGGGCTCTAATGGGTCAGCGTCAAGCCAATACAACTGCGGTTGCATATGTGAAAGATGTTTTAAATAGGAAGAGTCGATGTCTGACATCGCGTAATCCGGCCGAAACCGGGATCACCCCTTCAATCACAACTTAAAGTTGGCCCGGGTCCTCCGGAGTCCTACCCCATGACGCAGAGCTACTAATAACTCTGTTGTTCACCATGGAAACGTTGGAAGTTTAGCGCACCCTGCGGCGGTTTACTAGTTGACCCACGATAACAATTGTTAGGGCCAAGAAGAACATTGCAGATCCAATTACATTCGCTTGTGCGGGAATTCCACGTGCCGCTGATACATAAATAAACTTTGGAAATGTCGTAAGAGTTCCGGAATTGAAGTTAGTAATAATGAAATCATCAAATGAGAGGCTAAATGCAAGGAGCGCTGCGCCTGCAATTCCTGGGGCAACTAATGGAAGGGTTACTCGTCTGAAAGTTTGGAATTCGTTTGCATAAAGATCCATAGCGGCTTGTTCAAGTCTCGGATCCAAACTTGCTATTCGAGCCTTTACCGTCACTACAACAAATGAAATACAGAAAACAATATGCGCGATTACAGTAGGCCAGAACCCTGGATTGATTTCGAATACTAGGAACAAAGAAAGTAGTGAGGCGCCTAGAACGATTTCTGGGGTTGCCATTGGAAGGAAGATAAGCAGATTCGAAGTTGAGCGCCCCTTGAATTTATGGCGACCAATTGCGAATGCAATCATGGTTCCAAGAATCGTTGAAAATATGGTCGCAATTAAACCGATCTTTATCGAATTACCAAGAGCGTTACAAACTTCCGGGGCGCCACAAGGATTTTTCCAATTATCTAGAGTGAAACCTTTCCAGATTAGATTGCTCTTTCCAGAATCATTAAATGAGAAGGCGAATGTGTATGCGACTGGAATAAATAGATAGGTGAAAGCAATAAACGCATAGATCTTAATTAAGTTACGGCCAACCCAGCGTTGAATTCGCGCACCAAGTGGAATAGTTGGAATTGATGCATCTTTAATTTTCTGGCTCATACCAACTCCTCCGTTCCAGCCTTGCGGATATAGAGAGTTACGAGAATCAAAATGGCTGCCATCAAAGTAAATGAGAGTGCGGCCGCAGTTGGATAATCAACAACCTTGAAATAACGAGACTCAATTACATTTCCGAGCATCTTGGTATTTGGGCTTCCAAGAATTGCTGCGTTTACATAATCACCGGCAGCTGGAATAAAGGTAAGAAGTGTTCCTGCAACAACTCCTGGCATTGAAAGCGGAAGTGTCACCTTTCGGAAAGTTGTATATCCATTTGCATATAGATCACCAGATGCTTCCAAAGTTCTTGGATCAATACGGTCTATTGACGCAAATAGTGGCAGTGTCATAAATGGTAAAAAGTTGTATGTCATACCCATAACTACGGCAAAAGATGTTGAGGTTAAAGTCGTGCTCTCGCTAATGATTCCAAAAGTTCTAAGTGTTGGAACTACGAATCCTTCTTCTCCCAAAATTTGCTTCCAGGCAATAGTTCTGAGCAAAAATGAGGTGAAGAACGGTGCAACAACAAGAACTAGAAGAACGTTCTTGTACTTTCCAGATTTAAAGGCGATGGCATATGCCAATGGGTATGAGATTGCGAGAGCTAATAATGTAGCTATTAAGGCATAGATAAATGAGCGACCGAATTGCTCTTTGTTTTCTACAAATGCATCAAAGTAATTAGCAAAACGAAGAGTCTGTTCGTATTGACCAGTGTCTCCCCCAGCAATTTTGGTCTGGGTAGAAGTTTGAGCCAAATTTATAATCGGCAGAATGAAAAAGGTAAAGAGAAAGGCGAACCCAGGTAGAAGAAGTAAATATGGGGTGCGAATCTTTCTCATTTTAAAATTTTTACTCTTCGTCTAGAACTTCTGGCGCAACTTCCGAGCCAGCCGTTGCATCTTCATCGCCACGTAGTCCAAAGGTAAAAGTTGGTTCCCAAGAAATATTGACAGCGTCGCCCTTTTTAAATGGCGCAACACCATCATCGTTCTGTTCGAAGACCATTAACTCTTGTCCCCATGGCATCTCAACTTGATACTGAGTGGATACGCCGATGTAAGAAACGTCTTCGATTTTGCCACCTGATAAAACGTTTCCTTTAACTGGAGTTTCAAGTAATGAAATACGGAATTTCTCTGGGCGAATTCCAGCATAAGTTGAGTTATCAACAGCATGTGAACGGCTCTTTGGTAATGAGATTTTCTGACCATAAAGATCAACTATTTGTGAATCGCCATCGTTGCCAGAAATCGTTCCCTTGATTAAATTTGATTGCCCAAGGAAGTTTGCAACATACGCTGTCTCTGGATTGTCATAAAGATCAGCAGGTGAGCCCATTTGCTCAATCTGTCCCTCATTCATTACCGCAATCGTGTCCGCCATTGTCATGGCTTCTTCTTGATCGTGAGTAACGTGAACGAAGGTAAGCCCAACTTCTTTTTGAATCCACTTAAGTTCAATCTGCATCTGGCGACGAAGCTTTAGATCAAGTGCGCCGAGTGGTTCATCTAATAAAAGTAGAGCTGGGCGGTTAACGATTGCGCGAGCAAGTGCAATACGTTGTTGCTGACCGCCAGAAAGTTGGGTTGGTTTGCGTTGCGCCAAGTGTGGCAGTTCCACCAAATTAAGAACTTTTTCTACCGCTTCTTTAACATCGCTCTTGCCACGTCGACGTAGACCAAATGCGATGTTCTCAAAGATTGTTAAATGTGGAAATAGTGCGTAGTTTTGAAAGACAGTATTTATGGGGCGTTGATATGGCTTTGTCGTGGTGATATCTGTTTCACCTAAGTGAATACTTCCGGCAGTCGGCTCTTCTAGGCCAGCAATCATTCGAAGTGTTGTTGTCTTTCCGCAACCTGAAGGACCCAATAAAGCGAAGAAGGAACCTTTCGGGATTGTCAGCGAAAGATCATCAACCGCCGTAAAATCACCGTAAGTCTTAGTGAGCCTTGTTAGTCGAAGATCGCCTCGCGCTTCAATTGAGGCTTTGACCACTTAGTTTCCTGCAGCCTTTTGGAAAGCTTCAGTCCAAGTAGTTTCTTCATCAGTTGTAAGAGCACGGAATACATTTAACTTAGCCATTGTCTTCTCGGTTGGGAAGATGTATTCACTCGCTGCTAGATCTGGATCAATTTTCTCCATCTCAGCTTGAGCGCCCTTAACTGGGCAGACATAGTTTACGTAAGCCGCAACTTCAGCAGCTACTGCTGGATCGTAATAATAGTTAATCATCTTCTCAGCGTTAGCCTTTGCGTCAGCTCCAACTGTGTAAGGGATTACGAAGTTATCACTTGAAATTGTTCCGCCAGATTCTGGAATCGCAAAGTCAAACTTTCCTTCATTCTCTGAAGCCAGGATGAACATATCGCCTGACCAGCCAATAACCGCAGTGGCATCTCCAGAAGTTAGATCTTCAGCATATTCGTTGCCCTTTACGCCACGAATCCAGCCATCAGATATTTTTCCTTCCATGAAGTCAACCGCATTCATGTATTGATCTTCAGTTACCGTTGTGACATCTACGCCCTGCGCAAGCAGAATAACTCCGATGGTGTCGCGCAATTCAGAGAGAACAACAATCTTGCCCTTATTTTGAGGTGCAAAAAGATCATCAATTGTGCGAACTCCCTTTGGATTCTTTTCAACATTCCAACCGAAGCCAGACATGATTCCTTGCCAAGGCAGAGTCTGCTCACGCTTTGGATCGAATGATGGGCTCGCCAAAGTATCTAGAATGTTTGAAGCATTTGGGATGTTACCGCCATCAAATTTTTGGGTGTAACCAAGACGAATCCAACGTGCTGCCATCCAGTCAGTAGGAGTAACAACGTCGTAACCAATATCTTTCTTGAGCTTTAATTGCGCTTGAACTTTGCCGAAGAATTCATCATTATCGTTGTAATCTTCAAAATACTTTGTTTCAATTCCTGTTTCCTTGATGAACGCTTCAAGAGTTGGATACTTCTTTGTATCTTCATCAAAATCTAAATAGAGCGGCCAGTTTCCCCAACGAAGTGCTTCGCCTGACGAATCAGAACCTCCGCCACCAATTCCACAAGAAGCCAACAGTGACGCCGCACCGAGTCCTCCGATACCTGCAAATACTCCACGTCTAGATACTTTTGTCGAAACAATATCTTTGAAATCTTTAAATGTTGATTGATTCTCTTCGTGGGAGTTATTTGTTGTCATGGCACCACTTTCGACTTAGGCCTAGCTCGCAGTCGAGCTAGGGACGTGAATGGGGAAATTGTAGCCCCACGAAGTTACGAATCCGCAACTTAATTTGGGTTATTTTTCCGTGAAAATTTAGAAATATTAGGCGTTCAGGTTCGTCATGACGTGCTTGATACGGGTGTAATCCTCGAAGCCATAGCTTGAGAGATCCTTGCCGTAACCAGAGCGCTTGAAGCCACCATGTGGCATCTCAGCGACGATTGGAATGTGAGTCTTAATCCAGACGCAACCAAAATCGAAAGCCTTTGCCATTCGCATCGCACGACCGTGATTGCTTGTCCAAACACTCGAAGCCAGACCGTATGCAACACCATTCGCCATCGCTACCGCTTCCGCCTCATCCTTAAATTTCTGAACTGTAATGACTGGTCCGAAGATTTCATTTTGAATCATCTCGTCATCTTGACGCAGATCAGCGATAACTGTTGGAGCGAAGAAATATCCAGGACGATCAATCTTCTTGCCACCAGCAACAATCTTTGCGTGTGCAGGCGTGCGATCAACAAACCCTGAAACACGGGCTAATTGATCAGCGTTATTGAGTGCACCATAAAGCACATCTTCATCTGGACTACCAGTTGCAATGTTGTTCTTTGCCTGACTTGCAAGCAATTCAACAAACTTGTCATAAACACTCTCTTGAACCAGTACCCGGGTTGCTGCAGTGCAATCTTGACCAGCATTGAAATAGCCAGTGATTGCGATGTTTTCCGCAGCAGTTTCTAAATTTGCATCATCGAATACAACTACAGGTGCTTTGCCACCAAGTTCAAGATGGACTCGCTTTAGCTCTGTTGCTGCAGATTTTGCAACTTCGATACCTGCACGAACCGAACCTGTTATAGAAACCATCGCAGGTGTTTTATGTTCAACAAGTGCACGTCCAGTCTCGCGGTCACCGCAAATAACATTGAAGACACCATTTGGCAGAAATTCTGACATTACTTCAGCCATAAATACTGTTGATGCCGGAGTTGTATCACTTGGTTTTAAGACAACGGTATTTCCTGCTGCAATCGCTGGCGCCCACTTCCATACGGCCATCATCATTGGATAGTTCCATGGCGTAACTTGTGCACAAACACCGATTGGTTCGCGGCGAATAAATGAAGTCATTCCGCGCATATATTCGCCAGCAGATTTACCCTCTAAATTTCGGGCAGCACCAGCAAAGAAGCGAATCTGATCCAACATTGGTGGAACTTCTTCAGAGGTTGTAAGTGACACTGGCTTTCCAGTGTTCTCAACTTCAATTGCGATTAATTCATCACTTCTAGCTTCTAGTGCATCTGCGATTTTGTTAAGAGCGCG
>CAXNFK010000076.1:0-6151 GCA_964201775.1 Candidatus Nanopelagicaceae bacterium | reverse complement strand
CGCTATTTCATGGCGTTGATGAGCGAATTCCGATTGACGGATTAAAATTTGGCGTTAAAGTTTTAAACGAATTCCTACAAAACAGTTAATTAGATTGTGGCGGAAATTTCGTCCAGCGCTGCACGCACTTGATCTGGCAGTGAAATCTCTTCAACAGTGAGAATTCCACGTAATTGTGCCGCAGATCGTGCGCCAACGATTGCACTTGTGATTCCAAAGCCTTCACGAACCCAAGCGAGTGCAACTTCCAGTGGTGAATAACCAAGTCCATCGCTAGCAACGCAGACTGCATCAACAATCTTGCGTGAGCGTTCATCAAGGTAAGGCGCGATGAAGCCACTGAAGTGCGGGCTTGCGCCACGTGAATCAGAAGGCGAACCGTTTCGATATTTTCCAGTTAATACGCCGCGACCTATCGGAGACCAAGCCAGGACACCGATGTTCATTTCAATGCTGGCGGGTATTACTTCACTTTCGATTTCTCGATTCAAAAGTGAATACTCATTTTGCGTGGAAATTATCGGCGCTTTTCCAAATATTGGATTTTGAAGTGTCGCAGCTCGTGTTAGTTGCCAGCCAGAAAAATTCGAGGCCCCGACATAGCGAACGCGACCCGAAGAAACTGCTTGATCAATCGCTGAAAGTGTTTCCTCTAGAGGGACCATGGGATCCCAAGTATGTATTTGCCAGAGATCAATGTAATCAACCCCTAATCTAGATAGTGACTTATCAAGATCGTTTAAAAGATTGCTCCGTGAATTATTTACACTACGTTCGCCGGACTGAAAGGAAATTCCGGCCTTTGTCGCAATGATTAAATCTTCTCGCTTAGCAAGAGATCCGATAAATCCACCAATAACTCGCTCGCTATCGCCATCGCCATACATTGCAGCGGTATCAATTAAATTTCCGCCCGCATCCAAGAAGGTTTTTAGTTGATCCGCGGCTTCATGCTCATCGGTATCTCGGCCCCAAGTCATCGTTCCCAGAGCCAGCCTAGAAACGCGTAGCCCTGAATTTCCGAGAGTGCGCTTTTCCATGTCGCCACCCTAGCAAGACCATCGCTAATTAATCGGTAACCTTGGCTTTATGCGAGTCCAAAAGCCAGCAACTATTTACCTATTGCGACACGGTCATTCGACTGCAAATGCGAAGTCGATACTTGCCGGTCGTGACGCGAGTGTTTCGTTATCGCCAAGGGGAATAGAGCAAGCACAAGCTGTCATGCACGAGTTGGGCGAGAGAAAGTTCGCGAAGATATATAGCAGTCCGATGCCTAGATGTTTAGAAACTCTCCGCCCACTTGCTGGTAAATCGAAGTTAAAGATTGAAAAAGACGATGGCTTAATAGAAATGGAATATGGGGATTGGTCGGGTAAAAAATTGCTTGCGCTTTCGCGTAAGAAAATGTGGAGTGAGATCCAGGCTCGTCCAAGCTTGGTGAGATTTCCAAATGGTGAAAGTTTCTTAGAAATGCAAGGCAGGGCGCTAGAAAGTGTTAAATCATTAGCGATTCCAGGTGCAGAGATTTTAGTTTGTTCCCACGGTGATGTTATCAAAGCGATTATCGCTGGCCTAGTTGGCCTTCATCTAGATAACTTCCAACGATTAACGATTGATCCAGCTTCGATAAGCGTAATCGATTTGTTTGCGGAGTCCGCGCAAATTCGCCTGATGAATAGCACCGTTCATTTAAAGGAATCAAAGGGCTTCAGCACGGAATTATCTAAATTGAACTTGGGTGGCGGTAGTGGGAATAAAAGTAAATGAGTGAGCGCATAATTTTCAATCACGAAGAAGCGAATCGATTCATAGTTGGAACAATTGGTATTCCAGGAGAGCGAGCCTTCTTCATCCAAGTTAATTCAGTATTTGGAAGAACAACGGTTGCGGTAGAAAAATCGCAAGTGGTTGCGCTAGAGGAGCGATTGCGCGAATTAATTACCGAGGTTCGGCGAAGTAAATTAGCAAGCTTGGATGAACTGGAGCTCGCTGCAACTATCGATAACGCGGAACTTGAATTTCCCATAGATGAGGAATTTAGAGCAGGCGTTATGGGTATTTCTTGGGATCCAGATGCTCAGAGAGTGTGTATTGAAATTCAATCGATTGCTGACGGTGAATTCACTGAACTCATTTCTGGTGATGAAGATTTAGCTGATGTTGAAGATCCACCAGATCTGCTTCGATTAACTGTCAGATTGAATCAAATTCGAGGGTTCTGTAATCGCGCGGCCGTAGTAGTGCAAAGTGGAAGACAACTTTGCCTATTCTGTGGCCTACCAATCGATACAACAGGGCACTTATGCCCGAGGTCCAATGGCTACCGTCGATAATATTTTGGAAAGTGGCGAGCTCGAAGTCCTTGGTCGCTTAGTTGATGCTTCAAATGCCTCTCTATTGTGTCAATTACCAAATGGTTCGCAAGTTATTTATAAACCGATCGCAGGGGAGCGGCCGTTATGGGATTTTCCAGATGGCAATTTAGCGTCGCGAGAAGTTGCCGCATTTTACGTTAGTGACATTGGTGACTTTAAAGTGGTGCCGCAAACAATTATGCGAGAGGGACCATTTGGATTAGGCGCAGTACAGGAATGGGTAACAACGGCAGCGGATCTGGATGTGATTGAAGTTGCTCAGAGTTCAAATGCACAAATCAGGAACCTAGCCCTTTTCGACATCATAATTAATAATGCTGATCGAAAATTTGGGCATATTTTAGTTACACCTGACAACGCGATTTTTGGCTGTGATCATGGAGTTAGCTTCCATCACGAAAATAAGTTGAGAACAGTAATCTGGCAATTCGCTGATTCAGAGCTGACGGAAGAAGAGATAGAAAAAATTGAACTCTTACTTTCTAAATTGGATACCGCTCACTTGGGTAAGTACTTGAGTGAATTGGAAGTATCAGCACTGTTTGAGCGAGCAAATGCGCTCTTGGAAACTAAGAAGTTTGCGGTACCAAACCCAAATTGGCCGGCAGTACCGTGGCCACCATATTAAGATTTTGTTCGAGTTCTAATCTAAGATAAGCAAGTGAATATTTGGCCAGAGCTAGAAGTTCCTAGAACGCAACGGCCATTGCCGAAACTTAAGTTGGCCTACACGTCGGGAAACGCTGATCTTGATGTTCAATCTGACCATTTCAAATTGTACGTTTGCGGAATTACGCCGTACGACGCCACCCACCTGGGACATGCGGCTACATATCTAACTTTCGACTTGATAAATCGCTATCTCCAGTTAGCCGGCACTTCGGTTAAGTTTGTTGAGAACATAACCGATATTGATGACCCCCTCTTTGAACGCGCAAAGCGCGATAACCAATCTTGGGCACAACTTGGCGAATCTCAGGTTGCACTTTTTACCAGTGATATGGCAGCACTTCGAATATTGCCTCCAGTGAATTACGTCGCTGTAACTGAAGCCATGGATTCAATCATCTTTGCAATTGAAAATTTAGTAGATAAGAAATTTACTTATGAGCTAGCCGGAAATATTTACTTTCGGATCGAACCTTTTCTGGATGAGTTAACCATCTCCATGGACGACGCGTTGAAAATTTTCGCCGAACGAGGTGGTGATCCAAAACTACCTGGGAAAGAAAACGCTCTAGACCCAATTCTTTGGGTCGGCAATAAGGATGGCGAGCCGGGTTGGGATTCAAAAATGGGGTTCGGTAGACCAGGTTGGCACATCGAATGCTCGGTTATTGCACTAGAAAATCTAATCGGAAAAGAATATTTGAATTCAAAAACTCGATTGAGTTACGGAATTGATTTACAGGGTGGTGGCTCTGATTTAATTTTTCCTCATCACTTTATGAGTGCGGCTATCGCGAAAGCTCTATGTGGCTTTGATTTCGCCAGAGGTTATTTGCATGCGGGCATGGTGGGACTTGATGGCGAAAAGATGAGTAAGAGCAAGGGGAACTTAGTTTTGGTTTCAGAACTATTGAAGTCCGGACATGACCCGATGGTTATTAGACATGCACTCCTGAGTCAAGGTTATGCAGAAGATAGAATATGGCACCTTGAAACTTTGCGTAAGTCGCAAGAACGAGTTGTAAAGTTGCGATCCGCGTTGGCAAGAATTGAAGTTGCACCGACCGATAAAGTCATGGATTCTGTTGCGGAACACATTGCAAACAATTTGGATTCACCATCTGCACTTGAAGTATTAGATCAATGGGCGCTTGATACCGAAAACGGGGCAATAGGTGGCTCGGTTGGTGAGCTATCAAGGTTTATTGATGCAGCTCTGGGCTTAGCGCTTTAAGGTAACCTTCTCCTAAATGAAAACTTCTTCCTCCCTGCGCAAGGCTATGCAGGAACGTGTAATCATCGCCGATGGCGCAATGGGAACGATGTTGCAGGATGCCAATCCGACGCTGGAGGATTTTCAGGGTTTCGAAGGATGTAATGAAATCCTCAATGTTTCAAAGCCAGAATTAGTAAAGTCTGTCCATCGCAAATATTTAGAAGTCGGCGTCGATGCAATCGAAACAAATACCTTTGGCGCAAACTGGGCGAATCTCGCCGAATACGACATTGAAGATCGCATTTATGAATTGGCGTACGCAGGGGGAAAGTTAGCAAAGGAAGTCGCAGCTGAGTTTTCTACCGAGAGCAAACCTCGTTGGGTTTTAGGTTCTTTGGGGCCAGGAACGAAATTACCAACCCTAGGACATGTCGAATATGTGAAACTAAAAGAGGCTTACTTCACTGCTTCAAAAGGTTTAGTAGATAGTGGCGTAGATGCGTTGTTGATTGAAACTACGCAAGATCTGCTGCAAGCGAAGGCAGCTGTAAATGGTGCACGCGAAGCTATTGATAAAGCTGATCGCGATATTGTTTTGATTGTTCAAGTGACCGTCGAAGCAACCGGAAAAATGCTTTTAGGTTCGGAAATTGGGGCCGCGCTAAATGCCTTAGAACCACTGCAAATAGATCTAATTGGATTGAACTGCGCAACTGGGCCAGCAGAGATGAGTGAACATTTACGTGTTTTAGCTAAGAATAGTTCCGTTGCAATTTCGGTAATGCCAAACGCGGGGCTTCCGCAACTTGGACCAAATGGTGCTACTTACCCATTAGGACCGGATGAATTAGCCGATTACTTAAATGATTTCGTAAACTCATACGGGTTAACACTCGTCGGAGGTTGTTGCGGAACAACACCTGCGCACATGAAAGCCGTTGTAGCAAAACTCGATGGTCATAAAATAGTTTCTCGCAGCGTCGCTAAAGAAATTGGAGCTTCTTCGCTCTATCAGTTCGTTCCGTTCCGCCAAGATTTGGCCTACATGGCGATAGGCGAACGTGCGAATGCAAATGGCTCACGAGCATTTAGAGATGCACTTCTGATTGAAGATTGGCAGAGTTGTATTGAAATCGCGCGTGATCAAATTCGCGATGGCGCACACATGCTGGATCTCTCTGTTGATTACGTTGGTCGTGACGGCGTAGCAGATATGCGCGAGCTAGCCTCCAGACTTGCAACTAGTTCAACACTTCCTATAGTCCTCGATTCAACCGAACCGGCAGTTTTGAAAGCTGGGCTTGAACATCTTGGCGGTCGGTCTGTTATTAACTCCGTGAATTATGAAGATGGAGATGGACCAACATCAAGATTTGCAAAAATTATGCCTCTTGTTAAAGAACACGGTGCTGCTGTTGTTGCATTAACAATTGACGAAACTGGCCAGGCAAGAACTCAAGAATGGAAAGTAAAGGTTGCAACTCGGTTAATCGAAGATTTAACCAAAAACTGGGGGATGCTCACAAGCGATATTTTGATTGACTGCTTAACATTTCCTATCGCTACGGGCCAAGAAGAAACCAGACGCGATGGAATTGAAACACTAAATGCGATTGCCGAATTGAAATTGAAGTATCCGGAGGTTCAGACGACGCTAGGCGTATCCAATGTGTCCTTTGGCTTGAATCCAGCAGCCCGGATCGTTCTCAATTCAGTTTTCCTAGCTGAAGCGGTCAAAGTTGGACTTGATTCTGCAATTGTTCATCCTTCGAAAATCACTCCAATAGCCCGGATTGAACCAAAAGCTTTGGAAGTTGCAATGGATTTAATCTACGACCGTAGAACTTACGACGCAGATGGCAACACGATTTATGATCCACTATCTATT
>CAXNFK010000075.1:0-6172 GCA_964201775.1 Candidatus Nanopelagicaceae bacterium | reverse complement strand
TAAATTTAATCAATTTTACATAATCTGTTTTCGAAATTTCTAAGCTTTTTAGCATTTGAAATTGCGAGTCAGGGGAATTGGTATTTTTAATCTGGTATTCGGCTTTTACTGCTGACGGTGTTGCTAATTTTTCCGCTTCAAACATTTGAAATTTGACGTAATCGGCCCCCGATTCGGCTGCTACTTTAATCAAATTCTTCGCCAGCTCAAGATCACCATTGTGATTAACGCCGGCTTCGGCTATTACTATAGTTTTCATTTTCTATCTGGTCCAAGATAAGTAGTGTTTGAATCTAAATCATTAAGTACATTTAAGCCCATCCCGACAACCACGCCAGATCCAACTTTCAAACCGTTCTTTATCGTGCTAGAACTACCGATAAAAACGTTCTCTGCAATTTCAGTCGAGCCATTTATGATTGCCCCCGTCGAAATATGACAATTATCGCCAATTTTTGAATCATGCTCAATTAAAGCTTTGGTATTTATGATGCAGTTACGTCCAACCACCGCTCCTGCATTAACTAGCGATTCATGCATAAGAATCGTACCTTCGCCAACACTTGCATGCGGTGAAAGATATGCGCGGTTAGAAACTATGGTCGGAAATGCGAATCCGGCACTTTTTGCTTTATTGAATAAGTCTAGGCGGGCTTTGGGATTATTTAATTGACCTAGGGTTATTAAGCAATTTGAATATTTCTTTCCTAGCATCACTAAGTCTTCATCCGAGCCAACTACTTCATATCCAAGTTTCTTCGATCCAATTTCGGTGGGTAATCCCACTAATCCCACTATATTGAAATCACCAATTGATTCAATAACATCAATACATGCAGCTGCATGCCCACCAGCGCCTATAAGCAGCAAATCGATTTTCTTCACTATTTTCTACCCGCCAAATTTGGACTGCTAGGAATATTGATTACACGTTTGGCTAAATCTCTTGCGCCGTCAAGATTCATTGTCGGACTGTTTTTAAACTGCGAAAGTTCATTTAGTAGGCCCCATACGGGTCTTGTCATAAAGCCAGAGTTGTTTGTCTCGGAAAGAATCTCATCTCTTAAATAGTCAAATTCTTTTGAAATCAGGATCGCCTGAAGCCAGTAGTTGCTAGAAGTATCCGCAGGCTCGTTAAAAAGCTCTATCTCTTCGAATTTCGAGAATGAATCTTTGTACAAATCGTGAAGTTTTCTCTTTGAAGCTAGCTTTATAGATAATTGTTCAAGTTGTGCGCAACCAAGAGCAGCATTTAGGTTCGGCATTCGATAGTTGAACCCAATTTCATCATGAATGAACTCCCACTTATGGGGTAATTTAGCTGTAGTTGTTAAGTGTTTTGCTCGACGAGCGATAGCTTCGTTATTGGTCAGGATGGCGCCACCGCCACCCGTGGTAATGGTTTTGTTTCCGTTGAAACTCAAGACGCCCATTAAGCCAAAAGTGCCGGTGTGTTGACCTTTGTAAAAACTTCCCAAAGATTCGGCCGCATCCTCTAAGAGAACTAAGTTGTATTCATCTGCGAGTGCGACTAATTCAGATAAATCTGAAGGGTGGCCAAAGGTGTGCATTGGGACTAGCGCTCGAATTACATTTCCACTTTTCTTATTGACGCAGTTTCCGTTCTTTTGTGTTGTATTTTGTTCTAAATAGTTTCGTAACTTGGGGGCATCGACACCAAGGGTCTTTTCCTCACTGTCCACAAAGTGTGGAGTTGCGCTGCAGTAAGTGACAGCATTTGCTGTCGCAACGAATGTTAAGGCGGGTATTAGAACTTCATCTTTGGGTTCAACGCCTGCTAGTAAAAGGGCAATGTGTAATGCAGCAGTTCCATTTGTAACCGTGATGGCATATTTGGCTCCAGTATAAATAGCCAAATCTGATTCAAATTTATCTACAAATTTGCCAACCGATGAGACGTAAGTTGAGTCCAGACATTCTTTTAGATAACTCCACTCGTTGCCTTCAAAGCTTGGCTCATGAAGTTGTGCCGGCTCTTCCCCTATTACCTCTTTGATGGCGGCCACTACTTGAATTGGGATCGAACTTTTAGCGCTGTTCATAGGTTGTATATATCAGATTTGTAGTTTAGTAAATTCTTAGGATCAGTGAACCATTCGATGGTTTGTTTCAAGCCATTCTTAAAACCTTCAATACCCTGGTATTTAGGTGCCCAACCGAGAAGCTGGTTAGCTTTTGAGTTGTCCGCCCAAAGTCTTTCGACTTCGGAATTTTCTGGTCGGATTCTTTTGTCATCTGTGTCTATATTAATTTGTTCATTCATTAATTCAGCAATTATTGCGACCGTATCCCCGACTGATATCTCAAAATTGCTCCCCAGATTGATAACTTCGCCAATTCCATTCTGGCTTTGCAATGCTGCAATAAAGCCATCAACGGTGTCTTGAACATAACTAAAATCACGGGTAGGCGATGTAGACCCGAGTTTTATTGTTTTGCTGCCATTAGCTATTTGTGAGATAACCGTTGGGATTACCGCTCTCGCAGATTGACGAGGTCCATAGGTATTGAAAGGGCGAATAGTGACAACAGGCAGATTAAAAGATGAATAGAAAGAATATGCCAATTGATCTGCTGCAATCTTTGTCGCTGAGTACGGTGACTGGCCTTGTAAAGGATGAAGTTCGGTAATGGGAACAAACTTTGCCGTTCCGTAAACCTCACTAGTCGAAGTGTGAATAACACGTGAAACTTCGAGATCCCGAGCTGCCTGCAGAATATTGAGTGTTCCTTTCACATTTGTATCCACATACGTGTCGGGAGAATGATAAGAAAATGGAATTGCGATAAGTGCCGCTAAATGTAAAACAGAGTCACAATTGCGCATCGCCTCTTTAACGCCATGTGGATCTCGCACATCGCCCTGAACTACTTCAAAATGACCCTTCACGTCGTCCGCACAACTATCAAGCCAGCCCCAAGAATTAAAAGAATTATAATTAACGAAGGCACGCACTTTGTAACCATTGCGTACAAGAGTTTCAGTCAAATGCGACCCGATAAACCCGTCAGAGCCTGTTACAAGCACTGTCGAGTTACTCAGACGTGTGCTGGCCACAGGGAACTCCAATCAATTTAGTCAATCTTTATGGCGTAGCCTACCTACTCCGAATTTTGCTTTGTGAGTATAAGTTTGAATTTTTGGAGATTTTCTGAGGGTTAGGGCCAATCCGGCCTGCTTTTTGCGAGAAGATACCCATGTGAATCACGAGCCAGAAGGCCAAGCCCGCAAAATAAAGGTTTTACGCATTATTGCCCGCATGAATGTCGGTGGTCCTGCGGTCCAAGTCTCGGGTCTTATGCGTGGTTTTGATCCAGAAATCTTTCAGCAGACACTTTTAACTGGGTTCTGTGCTGAAGATGAATCCGACTATCTCGAAAAGGTTGCAACCGATGTGAAAGAGGTTCGCATTGATGGTTTAGGGCGATCAATTAAGCCACGTGCAGATTTAACAGCCCTCTTCGCAATAGTTAAAGAGATCCGGCGCTTTAAGCCAGATGTTATTCATACTCATACTGCTAAAGCTGGTGTAGTTGGGCGCTTTGCATCGATACTTAGTGGTCAGAAATCTATTCGGGTTCATACTTTTCATGGACATCTATTGCATGGATACTTTGGCTCTACCAAAACAAATTTAGTAATCTTGATTGAGAAGCTTTTGGCTTTGTTTACCGATCAACTGTTAGCAGTTGGTAAGCAAGTTCAAGATGATTTAATTGCAGTCGGCATCGGAAACTCTAAAAAATTTGCAGTAATGCCTCCGGGTTTACAGTTAGCAAACGTTCCGACAAAATCAGAAGCGAGAATTGAACTTGGTTTAGATCCAGATGAGATCTACTGCGCGTTCATTGGGCGAATTACCCAGATTAAGCGACCAGATCGTTTTCTGGATGTTGCCTCTCAATCACAAGCAGATAATGTAAAGGTACATTTCATAGTTGCTGGCGCTGGTGAAAAATTAACGTATTGCCAAGATCGAGTTAGCTCAGAAAATTTGCCCGTAACTTTTCTGGGCTGGCGAGAAGATATCGAAGTGGTACTTGCGGCAGCTGATTTCGTAATTCTCACAAGTGATAACGAAGGCACCCCACTAAGTTTGATTCAGGCTGGCATGGTTGGAATACCAGTAGTTTCAACAAACGTTGGTTCAACTAATGAAATTGTGGTTAATGATCAGACAGGTTTTCTGACAGATTTATCTGTTGATCAACTTTCTGAAGCCGTTGCCAAACTGGCGTCAGATAGTGATCTGCGAGCCAAAATGGGAGCCTCGGGAAAGGACTACACCCTGGCTCGTTACGGTGTTGAACGCTTAGTCAAAGATCACCAAGATTTGTATCTTCGCCTGCTAAATCACTAAAGCCAGTTACGCGCCCACAGCTCAAGGCAAAGTGCCGGCCACAAGATTGAATCTCTATCTTGCCCGCTTTGATGTTCTGCCAAGATTCGGTGAATTTCGTGTTGATCAAACCAGCCACGCGATTTTGCGACATCATCTGTTAACAAGTAATGGGTGATTTCACGTAATTCATTTCGCAGCCAATCGGCACGGGGAATTGCAAATCCCATCTTAGGGCGATCAATTAGTTCAGCTGGAACCAATGAACGGGCAATGTCTTTAAGAATGTGTTTACTCTCGCGACCCGCAACTTTGAACTTAGAAGGCAAAGAATTCGCCCATTCAATAACATCATGATCGAGCAATGGCGATCTAAGTTCCAAACTATTTGCCATTGTTGCTAGATCTGCTTTAACCAACAAATCTCCTGGCAGATAATGTTCAAAGTCGCTGCGAATCATCGCGTGTAAAGAATCTCGAGCACCTGCTCGCTTGAAATCATTCAAGTAAATATCATTAGCACCTGATAAGTTAAATTCTGGCTTTAGAATTTTTACTAACTCACTTGGTTGAGTTAGAGACATGATTGATGCGTAGCGTGCCGCTAAAGATGGATGTGCTTGAAGCTGAGAAACTATTCTCTTTAGTTTTCGTTCATTAATCACACCAGTTTTACCAAGTACTCCTGCGATTGGTTTAGCAAGTGCCAGCAAATAATTGGCTCGATGCATTGTTGGTGCTGCAACGTAACGGTCATACCCGCCGAATACTTCATCGCCACCATCTCCGCCAAGAGCCACGATTACCTCTTTACGTGTGTATTTAGCTAATAAAAAGGTCGGAAAATATGAGGAATCTGCAAAAGGTTGATCAAGAGAAGCTGCTATTTCTTCCAGGATTAGCGCTGGGTCAGGCTTAACAATCTCTTGATGGTGATCAGTGCAGAGATATTTGGCAACAGCGCTGGCGTATTCAACTTCGTTGTATTGCGGGTGATCAAAACCGATTGAATATGTCTTTACTGTTGATTTTGAAAGTTGTGCCATCAGGGCGGTCACAACTGTTGAGTCATAGCCGCCGCTTAAAAACGCACCGATCGGGCGTTCAGAGATTAGTCTGCGTTCAACTGCAGCTGAGATTTTGTTCTTAGTTTCAACAACAGCGTCTTCGTAAGAGATTTGGATTTCAGTTTCATAATCTGGTTGCCAATATGTGCGCATTGACCAATCGCCTTTGTGCCAGATTGCCATTGTTGCCGGTGGAAACTGTCGAATTTCAGCGAATGCAGAGTTTGGAGCGTTTATGTACCCAAATTGCATTACTTCAGCGACGGCGCCTTTACGTAAGGTGCGAGTTGGTAGTCCTGTCAATAGAGCTTTAACTTCTGATGCAAAAAGAATTGAGCCATCTGCTCGCTTAGAAAACCAAAGTGGCTTTTTTCCAACTCGATCGCGGACAAGAACTAGCGCATCATTTGCTTGATCAAAAAGCGCAATCGCAAACATGCCAGCTAAGTAGTTTGGGAAATCTGGTCCGTACTGGCGATACGCGGCAATAATTACTTCAGATTCGCTTGCACCACTAAATTCGTGGCCGAGTGAAACTAATACTTCGCGCAATTCTCGATAGTTATAGATTTCGCCATTAAAAACTATCTTTATCTTTCCATCAGCGCTTTCAAATGGTTGTTTACCGGAAGCAATTTCGACAATTGCGAGCCGGCACATACCTAGTGCAATGCCTTGATTTACATAGGTTCCGCGATCATCTGGGCCGCGATGCTCAAGCTTGGTTAATTGCGCATCAAGTGA
>CAXNFK010000074.1:0-6268 GCA_964201775.1 Candidatus Nanopelagicaceae bacterium | reverse complement strand
GGCATCTTGGCCGCATAGGCAAGCGCAGTCGCACCTCCCATATAAGAAGGAACAAAGAATTCAATTTGTGAGAGATCAGATGTGTCGAGCGGAAAATTCGCAGGGGATTTAAGCTCCACATTTTCCGGAACGCTTAGATCCGGCCATTGGGACCAGGCAACAATCTTGCTCATTGATTATTACCTCTCTGGAATTACTTCAACAGTATTGGTTAATTTCCCGATGCCAGCAACATCTATCTCAACTACATCAGCTGCCGCTAACGATATATCGAGCGGTGGAACAATCCCAGTTCCAGTAGAAAGAATTACGCCATGCGGAAAGTCTTGGCATCTAAATAGATAGGTAATCAAATCTTCTAGAGTTCGATTGAGTGCGGCTAAAGAAGTCTCGGCTTCCCATGCGATTTTGGTGCCTCGAAGAATTCTTGCGTTAATTTTCATTTCGGCAGCAGTTGGGGCAAGCCATGCTGGTGTTATATCTGGGCCAATAGCCGTTGATCCAATATAAATTTTTGCCTGCGAAAGATAGAGCGGATTTTCGCCTTCTATCGTCCGGGCGGTCATATCGTTACATATGGCGTATCCAATTATTTCGCGATACCTATTTATATATATCGCAACCTCAGGTTCTGGAACCGAGGCAGCAGAGTCATATCGAATTCCAACGGGTGAATTGGTTCCGCGTGCTCGAACTGCATTTGATTTAAAGAACAGTTCTGGTCGATCAGCTTCATAAACTCTTTGATAAACATCTGGAACCCCAGATTCTTCTTTTCGAGCATCGCGCGACCGAAGGTATGTCACGCCTGCACCCCACAACTCAATTTCAGGTGAGATTGGTGCAACTAACTTTCCAGTTACTGCTCCAGAAGTATTGCTTACTGCGCTCTTAAGTTCAGCCAACGTCAGGTGCATCGCTTCGGTAAGTGTTGGGATATTTTCAACACCCGAATGTATTCCATCAACTGTTACTGCAAATTGAAATGCATTCGTTTGATTGGCAAGAATAGAGAATTTCATATTGACATCTTTTCAATGAGGCCAGCGCCTTCGAGCTGGTTCCAGATATCTTCTGGAAGTTCTAAATCAAAGTCAGCCATATTGGCTAACAACTCTTTACTATTTCGAGATCCGGTAAGCACAGATGTAACTGCTGGATGACGAAGGGGAAATTGCAGCGCAGCCGCAGTTAATGGAATTCCGCGTTCACTTAGAAAAGCACGAATATCTTGGGCCTTCTTAATAATTTCATCTGAAGCAGGAAGATATTCAAAAGTTGCGCCAGGTTTTGGATCCGCCAAAACTCCAGAATTAAATACCCCACCAATAGTTATATCCACTTTTCGTTTTAGGGCGTAAGGCAACAATTTATTCTGAGCACTCTGATCAAGCAAGGTGTATCGGCCCGCAAGTAGCACGATATCTAAATCAACGCTCTTCATGATTTCTACTGCGGCATCGCAAAAATTAATTCCGATGCCAACTGCCTTAATTATTCCTTGGCGCTTTAAATCAGCTAAAACCGGATATGCAATATTTATTGCTTGCGGAATATGGTTTTCCGCATCATGCATTAACGCAATATCAATTCGATCAACACCTAATCGCTTCAAACTATCTTCGAGCGAACGCTTGATGCCATCTGCTGAATAATCGAAGACTGGTTGGATATGCGGATCTGCATCTGGAAACCAGGGAACTGGATCGGCTTTTTCCACCCAATTTAGAACTCGGCCAACCTTTGTTTGCAGAACAAAATTTTCAATAGGTTTTGTTACGCTTCCAAGAATTCGACCAAGCCGCTCTTCAGCGAGGCCGTGTCCATATAGTGGAGCGGTATCGAAATAATTCATGCCATTATCTAGAGCGGTATGAATTAATTGGTCGCTCTCGGAAATATCTACCGATTTAAATAAGCCAGCAAGTGGCGCAGTTCCCAGGCTAAGTTTGGTTAATTCGAGGTCTACGCGCTTCATCCCAACTTTTTGGTTATGTCGCGCCATGAAATTTATCGTATAGGATTTTTGCTAATAAGCGAAGCGCTCATATCGAAATATTGCAAAGGAACCGCATGCCGAAGATCACGGGTTTTAAAACTATTGATGTCAGATTTCCAACTTCTCGTGGCTTAGATGGTTCAGATGCAATGAATAAGGAACCAGATTATTCGGCGGCTCTTGTAATTCTTGAAACAGATGATCCAAACCTCGAAGGTCATGGTTTTGTCTTTACTTGCGGACGTGGAAATGATTTACAGTGCGATGCTATTGAATTATTAGCACCATATGCAGTTGGTCGAGATATTGCCGACCTTGCAACAAGCATGGGAGATTTTGCGCGAAGTCTAGTTAGAGATTCGCAGATCCGTTGGCTTGGACCAGAAAAAGGCGTAACTCAGATGGCCGCCGGCGCAGTTGTTAACGCAGCTTGGGATTTAGTTACTAAACATGCAAAGAAACCACTTTGGAAATTCTTATCTGATTTATCTCCGGAAGAAATTGTTGAACTAATTGATTTCCGTTACATCACCGATGCGCTAACACCTGAAGAAGCGCTAGAAATTTTGCGCAAAGCACAACCAAACCGGGCAGCGAATGAAGCGCAATTAATTAAAGAAGGACTTCCCGCTTACACAACAACTCCAGGCTGGCTTGGTTATACCGATGAGAAAATGGTTCGCCTGGCAAAGCAAGCAGTTGCAGATGGCTACAAGTTAATTAAATTAAAGTGTGGTGGAAATCTTGAAGATGACAAACGCCGGTTGCGTCTTGCACGCGAAGCGGTTGGTCCAGATATTAAAATCTCGATTGATGCCAATCAAGTTTGGGATGTAAACCAAGCGATTGAATGGATCAAGGGGATAGGCGATGTGAATCTGCATTGGGTTGAAGAACCAACAAATCCTGATGATGTTTTAGGTCATGCAACTATTGCTAAGGCCATTGCGCCAGTTCGTGTAGCAACTGGTGAGCACGGTATGAACCGCATTATTTTCAAGCAGATGCTGCAAGCAAAATCTTTCTCTTTCATGCAGATTGATGCGACCCGCGTTGCTGGCGTTAATGAAAACTTGGCAAATATCCTGATGGCTGCCAAATTTGGAATTCCAGTCTGTCCGCATGCTGGTGGTGTTGGTTTATGCGAGCTTGTGCAGCACCTTGCAATGTTTGATGCTGTTGCTGTCACTGGACACCACGCGGATCGTGTTGTTGAATTTGTTGACCATCTACACGAGCACTTTGTTGTCCCAACAGATATTCGAAATGCTCATTACATGCCGCCGCTTAAACCTGGCGCAGGTGGCGAGATGTACGCAAAAACTATTTCCGATTTCACATTTCCAACCGGCAAAGAATGGATAAACGCATGAGTGCAGAGTTCGCAGGATTAACCGCAGTTGTAACCGGAGCTGGTTCTGGAATCGGACTTGCAACAGCCAAGATTTTAAAAGATCGAGGCGCTACGGTTTATGGCCTTGATTTAGCCGAAGGTGGAATGTCAGGAATCGCAACTTGGGTTCAATGCGATCTCGGTGATGATTCTTCAGTAGCAAAAGCCTTTGAGGGCATTACCAAGTTAGACATACTTATTAATAACGCTGCAATTAGTGCTGTCGGAACGATTGAAGCTAACTCTTCTGAAGAATGGCTAAAGGTTTTCAACGTAAATGTTCTTGGAATAGTCCGCACTTCAAAATCTGCACTACCACTTCTGCGCAAGAGCAAGGCAGCAGCGATAGTTAATACTTGTTCTGTTGCAGCAACTGCTGGTATTCCAAAACGTGCGGTTTACAGCTCTTCAAAGGGTGCAGTCCTTTCTCTGACACTTGCTATGGCGAATGATCATATTGTCGATGGTGTTCGCGTTAACTGCGTTAATCCAGGAACTGCTGATACCCCTTGGGTGCAACGTTTACTTGCGCAAGCAGCTGATCCAGTTGCAGAACGTAAAGCGCTAGAAGCACGTCAACCACTTGGGCGACTTGTTTCTTCAGAAGAAGTTGCTAGCGCGATCTGTTATTTAGCTAGCCCATTGCAAGGTTCCACAACTGGAACTTCATTAACAGTTGATGGTGGAATGCAAGGTTTACGCATTCCAAAGTAGAACTACTTTTCTTCAAGAATTAGTGAAACTGAATTGATGCACCATCTTTGATCCGTTGGCACTTCATACCCTTCGCCTTCAAAGACATGTCCCAAGTGCGAACCACAATTTGCACAGCGCACTTCGGTTCGGACTCGCATTCCAAGTGAGCGATCTTCAATTAACTCAACAGCATCATCTTTTGTTGGTGCATAAAAAGATGGCCAGCCACATCCCGAATGAAACTTTGTTTCACTTTTAAAGAGCTCGTTGTTGCAAGCTTTGCAGCGATAACTTCCAACCTTGTCGCTATCGGTGTATTCGCCAGTAAATGGCCGCTCGGTTGCACCTCTGCGAAGGACATCAAAGGAGAGTGGATCTAATTTCGAAGCAAGCTCTGCTTCGTTTATTTGTGTTGGATACTTCTTATCTGCGCCGATTCCATTGGACATAAGCGCATATTACGCAAACTTCTCTGGCCCTGCCATAGATAGAATTAAGCCATGCGCAAATTCGTTAAAAGAGTTAGGAAGCTCTTTGGCGACCGTAAATCTTGGGTGCGCTTGATTGTCGTTTCTGCATTGGCTTCTGGCGTTGCTTGGCAGCTTGGAGATTTATTAATTAAAGATGGTGGCGTAGTTGCGGCAATCATTTGTGCGCTGAGTATTCGAATCTCACTATATAAATCTATCCGTGAAGGTTTTGGCCAGATAGTTGGAACAGCAATTGGTGCAGGTGTTGCACTGGCTTGCGTGACAATATTTGATCTCGGCCTTATTTCGGTCGCTTTGACAGTGCTTTTGTGTTCTGTCGTTGCTCGTGCTTTGCATCTTGGAGAAGTTGCATCAGTAAACGTCCCAGTAACTGCACTAATCGTGATTGGTCCAGGTCTAAGTGAGAGCACAGCGCTTTCCAGATTATCTTCAACGCTAATTGGAGCGGCAGTAGCAATCGCATTTTCGTACTTTTCGCATGCAAATACTCCAGCAGGTCGAACGGTCGACAAGATAAGTTCACTAGCAAATAAGTGCGCAAAGTTATTGGGCGAAATGTCAGAAGGAGTTGCCGCTGGTTACACCCAAGATGAAGCTGGAAACTGGCTTGCAAAGGCTCGGTTGTTAGTAGAAGAAATTCCCGGAGTTCGTGCACAATCACAAGAGGCACGTGGCTATGCAAAATGGTTTCCAACTGCCCAAGTTGATGAAGCTGAAGAACTTTATGTAAGGGGAGTAGCGGTTGAACATACTGTTGTTCAAGTCAGAACAATTGCACGAACCCTCTTTGATTCTGCTGTTAAGGGTGGAATTGCTGAAGAATCAAAACGAGATATTGCGCAGGCACTTTCTGCTGCAAGTTTTGCCGTAAGTTCTAAAGCCGAACAAATTAAAACTGCAGAGGGAATTGCCGAATCAAGGTCAGCTACTCAAGATGCAAGAATTGCTGGCGCAGCACTTGCTGATTCGTTAATGGATTCATCTAGTGATGTTGACCAAGAACAAATTGTTCGTGGAATTTCTCTAGTTTCAAATATTTCTATCATTGCCGATTCTTTGGATGAATCTTCGCCTGCATTGCATGATGTTTTTACTCCAGGCGAACCGACCTTGAATCAGGTTTTGAAAGTTTCACCCATGGAGCAAGGCGCAAGATTTGGTGCGCGATTATCAAAGCTATCAATACTTTTGAAGCCAGTTATCTCGCTTAAAAGACGATTTCGTAATTACTTTTAACTGATAAAGCGGGCAAAATTTCTCCCATTTCCAGAGTGGTTGTAGGCTCGGCCTCTGTTACAAATGCCCCCCTAGCTCAGTCGGTAGAGTGTTTCCATGGTAAGGAAGAGGTCAACGGTTCGATTCCGTTGGGGGGCTCGATTACAATTAGGTTGTAGTGGAATTAGATTTAGATGATTAATCCTTGGCGGGATAGCTCAGCTTGGTAGAGCAAACGGCTCATAATCGTTGTGTCGCCGGTTCAAATCCGGCTTCCGCTACTCAAATTTTAGAAAAGCGCAGGTTTGAAGTAACCTAGCGCTCTTAATTAAGAAGGAGCACCACTATGGCAAGCAAGAGCGCGGATGTACGCCCAAAGATCACAATGGCCTGCGTAGAGTGCAAAGAACGTAACTACATTACAAAGAAGAACCGTCGTAACGATCCAGATCGTCTTGAACTTAAGAAGTTCTG
>CAXNFK010000073.1:0-6275 GCA_964201775.1 Candidatus Nanopelagicaceae bacterium | reverse complement strand
CATGACTTTTGAAAATTCTTTAAAAATTGTCCAAAATCTTGTGATTCAACACGCATAAAGTCAGCCTATTAGTGCGTTTTCTGGCTTTCCCTGCTACCTTCACCTTTATAAGAAAACTACCAAGTTTTCTCTCAACCAAAGGAGCTCGTACCCAAAAGGGATTCGCTGATTGCTAGCGAGCCATCCAACAAAAGGTACTTCTTTCCAAAATGACCTGAACTCTAGAACCTCAGACTTTCCGCAAGACCCCAAATACTGTAACTCCAATCTCACCTGAAAAAATTAAAGAGTTGATGGCTGCCGAATGGGCGCTATTTACAAAATCAACTTTTGCTTCAGGTGTTGAAAGCACTATTGCCAAAGACTCTTCGCCACTTGGCGTAACTTCAAGTTTCCAATATTGGGATCCATATCCAATTAGCGTAGTTTCGGCTAAGGGCGCGTGGATGACCGATGTTGATGGTCGACAACTACTTGATCTTTCAATGGGCTTCGGCGCAATGCTTGCCGGTCACTTGAACGAAGATGTAATTGCTGAAACTGTAAGGGGGTCGTAGCTACCGTGGTAACCACCCTCCAACTTAACGATTGCAGATTTGCCGTTATAAGCCTTGGCAGTACGAACTGCATACATCGTGGCTTCAGTGCCAGAATTTGCGAAACGAACCTTGTCCATTTCAAATCGTTTACATAAACGCTCCGCGCCATCGCGAGAGATTGGGGACGGAGTAACAAATAACATTCCACCTTCAAGAGCTTTTTTGGTTTCAGCAATTACTTCCTCATTTAAATGGCCGGCGAGCATTGCGCCGAAGCCCATTGATAGATCTAGTAGTTGTCGACCATCAACATCAGTCATCCACGCACCCTTAGCTGACACGACGCTAATTGGATATGGATCCCAGTATTGGAAGCTTGAAGTTACGCCAAGTGGCGAGGAGTCTTTAGCAATAGTGCTTTCAACACCTGAAGCAAAAGTTGATTTTGTAAATAACGCCCACTCGGCAGCCATCATCTCTTTAATTTTTTCAGATGAGATTGGAGTTACAACGTTGGGGGTCTTGCGGAAAGTCTGAGGTTCTAGAGTTCAGGTCATTTTGGAAAGAAGTACCTTTTGTTGGATGGCTCGCTAACTTTCAGCGAATCCCTTTTGGGTACGAGCTCCTTTGTTTGTGAGAAAACTTGGTAGTTTTCTTATAAAGGCGAAGGTATCAGGGAAAGCCGAAAAACGCACTAATAGGCTGACTTCGTGCGTGTTTAACCCTCATATTCTGGACAATTTTTGAAGAATTTTCAAAATTTAGACCTTTTTTAAAATATCTAGGACATTATTAGCCGATGTCCACATCCAACGTTAAAACTATTTTGGCAATACAAAATGATGAAACCGATCCGCCACATTTAGTTGGCCGTTGGTTGATGGAACTCGGATTTGAAATAAAAATATTGCGTGCATACGCCGGAGAAAGTGTTCCTAATACTGTTCCTGAAAACATTGCAGGTGTAATTCCACTTGGTGGTCACATGGGTGCACTTGATGATCACATCGCACCTTGGCTTCCTAATGAACGAGCGCTTTTAGCAGATGCAATTGCTAGAAACATTCCAGTCTTTGCAATCTGTTTAGGTACGCAATTACTTGCTGCTGCAATAGGCGGAAAAGTGACACGAGCAAAAATTGTTGAGATTGGTGCAAAAGAAATTTTTCCAAGTGACGCAGCAGTATCGGATGCAATTTTCAATTTCTCGGGTTCGCTACCTGTAACTCAGTGGCACGAAGATGAAGTTTCAGTTCTGCCACCCGGCGCCGTCACCCTGGCTAGTAGCCCCGCTTGTGCTAATCAAATTTATCGAGTTGGCCAGAATTCATATGGTGTTCAGTTCCATCCAGAAGCCGACTTAGGAATTGTCGCCAAGTGGGAAGAGCATGCAGATAACGCATTTCAAACCTCCGGAATAACTTCAGCGTTACCCGAATACCAAGCTAAGGTCGATGAAATTACCGCTACCTGGCGGCCCTTCATTCAGGCCTGGGGCGCGAAAGTTTTATCACAGGACCGATTCATTAAGTATTAGTCTAAGAAGAAATCAAGTAAGAAATCTGTCGTTCCGGGCTTCACTGAATACTTCTCTAAATCAGTGATGCCTTCGGACGCTAAAACTTCATCATCTACAAAGAAATTTCCAGTAGTTGTTTTTGAGTCACGATTTAAGATTATGTAAGCGGTATCAGAGAGAATTTCGGGCTTGCGACAGAAATCGGTATCAACACCAGGAATCATTTGAAGCGCCGCAGTATCAATTGCAGTCCGAGGCCAGAGCGCATTTACGGCAATTCCATCTTGCTTAAATTCTTCAGCCATACCTAGAACGCACATACTCATTCCGTATTTGGACATTGTGTATGCCACATGGTTCTTGAACCATTTAGGACTCATCGAAAGTGGCGGTGACAAGGTAAGAATGTGTGGATTGCGGCCAGCCTTCGCACTTTCACGAAGATGTGGAATCACTGCTTGTGAAGTCAAGAAAGTACCACGAACATTTACATCAAACATCAAATCAAAACGCTTAGCGGCAGTTTTCTCTGTTGGAGTTAAATTAATGGCACTCGCATTGTTGATCAGAATATCTAGGCCACCAAATTGTGTCGCCGCCTTATTTACTGCAGCTACGATCGCATCTTCATCGCGAATATCGCACTGGATTGGCAGGGCCGTTCCCCCAGCAGCTTCGATCTCTTTTGCCGCAGAGAAAATAGTTCCAGGTAACTTTGGGTTCTCTTCTGCAGTTTTTGCTGCGATTGCAATGCTTGCACCATCGGCCGCAGCTCGTAGCGCGATTGCTAGTCCGATTCCGCGTGAGCCTCCGGTTATAAATATTCTCTTTCCAGCTAGCGACATCTCTACCCCTTTGATTTTTTCTCGAGAAACTTCATAAATGCAATCTGTGCTTCATCCGATTCCAACGCGATTCTAAATAGTTCGCTCTCGGCTTCCATGACCATTGCTACCGCTTGATGATGTCCACTCTTTAATAGCGCCTTCGTGTTTATCACTGAGGTGGGAGGTTGATTAGCAATTACTTCGGCAACTTCTAACGCCTTTGCAAGTGGGTCAGGAGTTAATTCATTAACCAAGCGCATCTCATGTGCCTCGGTTCCAGAAAAATTGCGACCAGTCAAGAAAATTTCTGATGCAATTACATGCCCAACAAGTCTTGGGAAGAGCAATGATGAACCAGCTTCAGGAACTAGACCTAATGAAACAAATGGCATCGATAATTTTGCATCTGCAGTTGCATAAACCAAATCGCAATGCATCAACATTGTTGTGCCAATTCCAACTGCATTTCCGTGAACTGCTGCTATCAGAGGTTTTGGAAAGTCATGAAGAACGGACAGAAACTGCATAACCGGAGAATCAGCGCCGGTTGGCGGGGTATCCATAAAATCGAGAATGTCATTTCCGCCAGTGAAAGCACTTCCAGCACCTGAAATCACAACGACTCTGATGTCGAAATCATCTTTGGCAGCGATTAGCGCTTGAGAAAGATCGGAATACATCGCTGGAGTGAGCGCATTCTTCTTCTCTGGCCGATCAAGCGTGAGATGCATAACTTGACCCAATTTATTACTTGAAATATTGCCCATTAGAGTAGTTTATGGTGAACAATCAATATTTCAAAGGGTATTTCTAAAGTCGGAGAGGACTTAGGTAATCCAATTATGGATATCAAAATAATGTCACGAGAACTTACGCCTTTCGAGCATTTAGTTGCGAATCATCTCTGCGATGGCTTATCAAATGCTGCAATAGCTAGAGCCACGACTCATAGCGAAAAAGTAATCGAGAACACAGTTTCGAGAATGGCCCGGGCTTTCGGCATCAAATCTGACGGTGAAACAAATATTCGAGTGTTACTTGCTTTGGCCTACCGTACCCATTTTGGTGACGGCTCATTCGATAAATTAAATATTGATTGCTCTCATAGCAAAGTCGGAGAAGATGGAATCAGATACTGCGATAAGCACACCGATTAATCTCCATTAACTTAAATTAATTTTCTTAGGGCTAGCACTCGAACAGATTCTTCAAGTGCTAGCCCTAGCTGTTTCGTAGATACACAACTCTCTGATACTAGAAGATTGCACTGATGCGAAATCTCTCCAAATTTCACATCTAAATTTTCCGGAGAGTAGAAAGAAGTTGAAAATGAACAGAAAATCCTTCGACAAAATCGCCAGTGTAATTGGTCTGCTTCTTGCAGGCTTTTTAATTGTTATCGGCGGCATCCTGCAATACGGTGGCAACTTCGCTACTGATCAAGTTGCAATGCAGTTAGAGCCACAAGAAATTACAATTCCTGCCGAGAACGGTGATCCAAAAGTTTCTGCTGAAGTAAAGAAATTCTTCGCTGATAATGGTGGAAAAGTAATGGCAACTGGTAAGCAAGCTCAAATGTATGCCGATCATTACATCGGTTTCCATATGGCCGAAATGCCAACTTATGCAGCAGCATCCGGCGCTAATCGCGCAGCTGCTGGTGCACTAGCAGCCGATCCAACAAATGCAGAATTACAAGCTGCAGCTAAGCAAGCTTCTGGCACAGTTGAAACTGTCTTCAAAGGAGAAACACTTCGTGGAATGTTGCTAAATGCTTATGCATTTGGAACTTTAGGCCAGATAGCAATGGTTGCGAGTTATGCATCTTTCGCAGGCGGTTTAATCTTCCTAATCCTTGCCCTGTTAGGTTTCGCGCATTTGCGCAGAGCTGATACAGATTCAATAATCTAAAGAGAAACCAAATAGACCTCATCTCTCCGTGAGGAAAGGCCCCAAACTCGAAAGAGAATGGGGCCTTTTACATTTCCACTTTCGGTAGGCTCCGCTTTATGAATTCGCTTGTAGTAGTTCCTTCCAGACTCTGGGAATACTGCATAGCGGCCATAATAATTATTTTGGCTCCTGGGCCTTCAGTTCTATTCGTAATCGCCCGCGCAATTGCTTGGGGTCGTGCTACTGCCGTCGCAACCGTGGCCGGCAATGTCATGGGTGCATTTTCATTATCAGTAGTAGTTGCCGTTGGACTTGGCCCAATCTTGCAAAGTTCAGATTTGGCATTTATCACGGTACAGCTACTTGGTGGCAGTTATCTTGTTTACTTAGGAATAATTGCAATTAAACACAGTCAGATACATGCGAGTGATATGACAAACCAAGGTGACATTAGACCTTCGAAGTGGAAATCGATGCGTGAAGGTTTCTGGGTAGGTGCGCTTAACCCAAAGGGAATTGTGTTCTTTGCAGCGATATTGCCGCAGTTTGTAGATAAAGATGCTGGAAAAATAACTTCACAATTGATTTTGATGGGTGCAATATTTGCATTCCTTGCATTCTTCTCCGATGGTACTTGGGGAATTTTGGCCGGAACAATCCGGAATTGGTTAGCGACCGATATCAAGCGGCTGGTTCGAATGCGAATGACTGGTGGAATTGTCATGATTGTTCTGGGCATATTTACACTTCTAAGCGCGATTCGCGGCCAATAACCACTTAAATGTCAGTGGGATAGCGCAGAATGAGGGAATTATGGAACCTATAACCTTAACAAAAGATGCACGTGCATTTATCAGTCCAAGTGATCTAACTTTCGGTTGGGATAATTGCCACCGTTGCTTATGGCTTTACTACAACCACCAAGTTAAGGCACCACTTTTTATGCCACTCGTCGGTGATCTAGCTGAAATGCAGGAATTATCTTGCGTGGGAAAGACTTCCGCAGAGTTAAATGCAGATATGCCTGAAGGTAAAGTTTTTAAGCATGCAGGTTGGGTAGTTTCCAAGCCTATTGAGGTAGATGGCGTCGTCACTCCATTTGCGATTCGTGGAAAGTATGACTTATTGATGGAACACCCGGATGGAACTTTCGGAATAGTTGATTGCAAATTCCAATCAAACCCAACCGATAAATCAAAGTTTTACGGCGTCCAACTTGAGGCATATGCCTTCGCACTCGAAAACCCAGCAAAAGATGCACCGATTAAGGTTTCGACCGCTGGATTGTTGGTCTGGTCTCCGGTAAAGGTGCGTGGAAATTCTGCGGGTAACTTTGGGCTTGAACTATCCTGCAATTGGTTTCCAACTGAACGTAGCCCAGAACTAATCAATTCGCGTTTAAGCGATTTCGTAAAGATGATTTCGGGCGCAGTGCCAGAAGCTAAAGCAAATTGCGATCAGTGCAAATATATTGATAAGCGGGTTGAGATTCTTAGC
>CAXNFK010000072.1:0-6335 GCA_964201775.1 Candidatus Nanopelagicaceae bacterium | reverse complement strand
TTTGTGATTTATCTTTGAACTGTGTCATGCGACTTGCTTCGCCAAATCCAGTTAAACACTCCAATACCCAAGCTAATTGATTATGTGCCGGGACATGTGACTGGATAAAAAGGGTGCATTTCTCTGGATCAAGACCGAGCGCAATTAGCTGCGCCACTGAAGAGAGAGTGCGCCTGCGAAAATCTTCTGGCTTTGTTTCAACTGTAAGAGCATGCAGATCCACAACGCAATAAAAAGCATCATTTGAATTCTGAAGATCTACCCATTGTTTAATAGCACCTAAGTAGTTGCCAAGATGAAAAGATTCATGAGTTGGTTGAATCCCCGATAACACACGCTCTTTTGCACCGCTATTCATGAGGGACATCTTTCCATTCATTGCTTGAGATTAATAATTGCCCTGCCCGTTTGCCTTCTAAAGTTAAAACTGTAATTCGAACTTTATTTATATTGATTACATCATGTGGTTCTGGAATTCGTCCAAGATGATCCATAACTAATCCACCAACAGTTTCATATGGGCCCTCTGGAAGAACTATTCCAGTTTCATCATACAAATCTTCAAGGGAGATCAAGCTGTCAATTTCAAACTCTCCAGTTCTTGCCTGTGGGGTTACCTCAGTATCTTCAGAGTCATATTCATCATGAATATCGCCAATCAAACATTCAACTAAATCTTCGAGCGTCACAATTCCATCGGTTCCACCGTACTCATCAAGAACTACTGCGATATGGCTTCGCTTCGAACGCATTTCAGCAAGAGCTGGTAGAACGCCTTTTGTTCCTGGCAGATTAAGAACTGGTCGAACTAAATCGAGAATTGTTTCGCCCGCAGATGAATTCACCTTTGGATTTAATAAATCACGAACATGTAGAAACCCAATTACTTCATCCGTGCTTCCACGGGTTACTGGATATCTTGAATGCGAGCGTTCGATTACAACTGAAATTGCATCTGAAATTGATAGTCCGACATCCATAAAATCAACTTCAGTTCTGGGAACCATAATTTCATGCAGCTGAAGATCGCCTGCGGCGAAAACTTCTTCTACGATTTCTCGCTCTTCTTCGCTGAGTGAAGTATGTCCGGAAACTAAGTCAACTAATTCTGCTTCTGAAATCTCACTTCTTATTTCTTTTGCACTTAACCCAAAGATTTTAACTACCATATCTGTTGACTTAGATAACAACCAGATAGCAGGTCGGAAAATTTTTGCGGTTAAATCAATAGTTGGTGCAACTGCGAGCGCAATTATCTCAGTGCGATAGAGCGCCAAGCGCTTAGGAACAAGTTCGCCAAAAACTAAGGAGATATAAGCAATCACAATTGTGATAGATATAAGTGCAAGTGTTTCGCTAACTGTTTTAGATAAACCCCATTCTTCAAATACTGGGGAAACATATTCACCTAGGCGCTCGGCCCCAAAAGCTGCTGATAGAAAACCTAAGAAAGTAATGCCTACTTGGGCGGCTGCTAAAAATCTATTTGGATTTCTGGTTAACGAAACAACACGATCCCCGCGCTTACTCTTTCCCTCAAGCTGGCGAATTTGGGATTCCCGGAGGGAGATCAGTGCAATCTCAGCAGCCACGAAAACACCGGCAACGCCAATAAAAAGGAGGACTAGCCCGATATCACTTAGGATCTGAATGTTCACAGGCGTAAGGATAACTTCTTTACCTTAAAGAGATCCTCGATAAAAATTGCTGATTTTCCCTTCAGGGATAGCCAAAGCGCCGTCAGACGCGTAACCTATGGCAACGCTCAACCGAGCGGGATCTACAAAGTTTTACCTTTATCCAAAGGATCGTCGGGCACGTACCTGCCCGGAAAAGGAGCAAAAAATGGCATCAGTCGTTTTCGAAAATGCATCACGTGTTTATCCAGGCACCACCAAGCCTGCAGTAGATAAGTTAAGTCTTACTATCAATGATGGTGAATTCCTTGTTCTAGTTGGTCCATCAGGTTGCGGAAAATCAACATCCCTCCGCATGCTTGCCGGCCTAGAAGAAGTTGATACTGGTTCAATCCGTATCGGAGATAAAGATGTAACTCACGTTGCACCTAAAGATCGCGATATCGCAATGGTGTTCCAGTCATATGCGCTCTACCCACACATGTCCGTTGCTGAAAACATGGGCTTCGCACTAAAGATTGCTGGCGTAGATAAAGCAGAACGCGATCGTCGCGTTAAAGAAGCAGCAAAGCTTCTTGATCTTGAAGATTATTTAGACCGCAAGCCAAAGGCACTTTCTGGTGGACAACGCCAGCGCGTTGCAATGGGTCGCGCAATTGTTCGTGAACCACAAGTGTTCTTGATGGATGAACCACTTTCTAACTTGGATGCAAAACTTCGCGTTGCAACTCGTACTCAAATTGCTGCGCTACAACGTCGTCTTGGAATTACAACAGTTTATGTAACTCACGACCAAGTTGAAGCTATGACAATGGGAGATCGCGTAGCAGTTCTAAAAGATGGCTTGCTACAACAGGTTGATACCCCTCGTAATCTTTACGATCGCCCATCAAATGCATTCGTTGCTGGATTTATTGGTTCACCAGCGATGAACTTGCTGACAGTTCCGGCATCAGGCGGCAAGGCCAAGCTAGGTGGATTCGCTGTTGATGTTCCAGCAAGTGCCGGCGCTCTCGTAACAGTTGGCGTTCGCCCTGAAGGCTTTGTTCCTGCAACTTCAGGTGGCTTCGATGTTCTAGTTGAAGTTGTCGAAGAGCTTGGATCAGATGCATTTATTTACGGTAAGCCAGTGGATAAGAGCATCAAGTTTGCGCAAGAAACTGATGAAGGTGCCCAAGTAATTGTTCGTTGGGACCCTAAGAATCCACCTAAATTAGGTGACACTATTTCAGTTAATGCAGTCCCATCTGCAGTTCATTTATTTGATGCAAATTCAGGGTTGCGTATTAATTAATAGAAATAAAAATGCCCCGCTTCCGATTAGGAGCGGGGCTTTTTTGTTGAATTTACTTATTTATTTAGTAAGTGCGACCTTTAGATTTTCATCGATTGCAGCTAAGAAATCTTGAGTATTTAACCAAGGGCTGTCTTTCGAAATAAGTATCGCGAGATCCTTAGTCATCTTTCCGGATTCAACTGTTTGGATACATACCTTTTCAAGTGTCGATGCAAATTCGGCGAGCTTAGGATTGTTATCTAATTTCGCACGGTGAGTTAAACCTTGAGTCCAGGCGAAGATTGATGCAATTGGATTTGTCGAAGTTTGCTTTCCAGCTTGGTGATCGCGGAAGTGACGAGTAACAGTTCCATGAGCCGCTTCTGATTCAACGGTTTTTCCATCTGGAGTCATAAGAACCGAAGTCATTAAACCAAGTGAGCCATAACCTTGCGCGACGGTATCTGATTGCACATCGCCGTCATAGTTCTTACAAGCCCAAACATAACCGCCTTCCCAACGAAGAGAAGTTGCGACCATGTCATCAATTAAGCGATGTTCGTAAGTCAGACCAGCAGCGTCAAACTTTGCTTTGAACTCGCTATCAAATATTTCAGCGAAGATATCTTTAAAGCGACCATCATATGCTTTAAGAATTGTGTTCTTAGTTGAAAGAAATACTGGATAGTTACGGATTAGACCGTAGTTCATTGAGGCACGGGCAAAGTCACGAATTGAATCGTCTAAGTTATACATACCCATCGCAACACCAGATGATGGGAAATCAAAGACGTTAAATTCCATCGGCTTTGATCCATCTTTTGGTGTGAAAGTCATTGTCAAAGTTCCAGCGCTAGGGACCTTGAAATCTGTCGCCTTATATTGATCACCATATGCGTGACGCCCGATAACTATTGGCTTGGTCCAGTTTGGAACCAATCTTGGAACATTCTTCATAATGATTGGTTCGCGGAAAATTACGCCACCTAAAATATTGCGAATTGTTCCGTTAGGAGATTTCCACATCTTCTTTAGACCGAATTCTTCAACCCGGGCTTCATCTGGGGTAATAGTTGCGCATTTAATTCCAACGCCGTGCTTCTTAATTGCATTAGCTGAATCAATAGTTACTTGATCATCTGTTGCATCTCGGTGTTCCATACCAAGGTCGTAATATTCAAGATTTACATCTAGGTATGGCAAGATCAATTTATCTTTGATAAATGACCAGATAATTCGAGTCATTTCATCGCCATCTAGCTCTACTACGGTTCCTTCAACTTTAATCTTCGACATTTTCTTCGCTCGTTTCTTTTGAGTTCTTAAGTATTAGAGATCTTTGACATCTGCTTGTTTTGCACGAACAGCTTCAGCTGCAGCCTTTAGCGCTTCAACTTCACCAGCAGTTAGTGCGCTTTCAACAACTTTGCGAACTCCGCTCTTTCCAATCTCGGCTTCTACTCCAAGATAAACACCGTTAATTCCATATTCACCATCTACCCAGGCACAGACCGGCATAACTTCACCAGAATCTTCTTTCACAGCTTTCGCCATACGAGCTGCTGCGGCTGATGGTGCGTAGTACGCAGAACCTGTTTTCAGTAGTGCAACCACTTCAGCGCCACCATTACGGGTGCGATCTACAAGTGATTCAATCTTTGCTGAATCTAGAAGTTCAGTAAGTGGTTTTCCATTGACAGTACAACGACTTGGAACTGGAACCATAGTGTCACCGTGTGAACCCAAAGTTAGAGTTTTAACTGATGAAACTGGAACCTTCAACTCTTCAGCAACAAAGTTGGTGAAACGTGCAGTATCCAACATTCCAGCTTGTCCCATAACGCGGTTCTTTGGAAATGATGTTGCCAGTTGGGTAAGTGCAGTCATTTCATCTAGTGGATTTGAAACCACAATGATTACTGCATTTGGAGAATGCTTAGCAATGTTCTCAGCAACACTTCGAACAATCCCAGCGTTTACTCCGATTAAATCCATTCGACTCATACCTGGCTTACGTGGAAGTCCTGCAGTGATAACTACAACTTCTGAATTTGCAGTTGCTTCATAGCCAGCGCCTTCTGCGGTTGTTGTTGCTCCAATTATTTTTGTTTCAAAACCTTCGATAGATCGAGATTGATTCATATCTAAAGCCAGACCTTCAGGCTTTCCCTCTAAAATATCGGTAAGTACTACTGTTTCGAAGATGTCATATTCGGCTAAGCGAAGTGCGGTTGTTGATCCGTAAAAACCCGCTCCGACAACTGTTACTTTCCCTGATCTGCTCATAATCTCTTCCTTTTTTTATTTAACTTAGGTATTACTTGGATTAATTACTTTTTTGTAAAATTCACTGGCTAAATATTACTTGGCATGTGGCAGTGTGAGCGCCACCACAAAAAGCAGTAGTGCCATGCCAACTGGAAGAATTAATTCGATTTTTCGGTGGCGATTTGAGCGTAAATACTTTGTCGTCGCGATAACTACGGTCCCCACCGCTACTAAAAGCGCTCCGGTCCGGACTACGTCGAATATTCCAAGAAAGATGCCAACGACAATAAAAACATAGGCCAAGATTCTGATGCGATCGATTGCTATTTTCATTTAATTATTCTGTGCCATCTCTACAACATTGGAAAGCAACATCGCTCTTGTCATTGGGCCAACACCACCTGGCATTGGTGCAAATGCGGAAGCAACTTTTGCAACATCTGGATGAACGTCGCCTTGTAGGCCAGCACTTGTTCGAGTAATTCCTACATCCAAGACAATAGCGCCTGGCTTAATCATCTCAGCGGTTAAGAAATGTGCACTGCCGATTGCAGCAATAACAATATCTGCACGCTTTGTATGTGAAATTAAATCCTTAGTTTTCGTATGTGTTGTTGTGACAGTTGCATCGCTCCCCCTTTGGGAAAGTAACAATCCAAGTGGTCGACCAACTGTTAATCCGCGCCCGATTACCACAACTTCTTTACCCGATGTTGTAAGTGAATATCTATGAAGTAATTCCAGAATTCCTCTTGGAGTGCAAGGTAGCGGCGCGCGTTCACCAATAACTAATTTTCCTAGATTAAGTGGATGTAAGCCATCTGCATCTTTTTTTGGATCAATACTCTCTAGAATCTTATTTGCATTAATGCCATTTGGTAATGGAAGCTGAACTATGTATCCAGTGCATTCGTTGCTGTTATTTAAATCTTTCAGGGCAGCGGCAACATCGTTCTGAGATGCAGTCGCTGGTAAATCTATCCGAATTGAATTGATTCCGACTTCTGCGCAATCGCGATGCTTTCCTGATACGTAAGAATGTGAACCAGCATCATCGCCAACTAAAATTGTTCCGAGGCCAGGTTTCTTGGCCATAGTTAAAGCAACTTGGCGTAACTCATCTTTGATTATGGCCGCTGTGGCCTTTCCATCAA
>CAXNFK010000071.1:0-6528 GCA_964201775.1 Candidatus Nanopelagicaceae bacterium | reverse complement strand
ATGGTTACCGCAAGCCATAACCCCGCGATAGATAATGGTTACAAGGTTTATCTCGGTGGCGCTATTGATGGCATTGTCTATCGAGGCAGTCAAATAATCGCACCAGTCGATAGGGATATTTCAAAACGAATTAGCGAGGTGAAAACACCCAGTCCTAGAGGAAAAAACTGGGAAATTGTTGGTGAAGAAGTAATTGAAAAGTATGTTGCTAGTTGCGCCGGCAATCTTCGTGAAGTTAAGGCCCAGAAGATTGTTTATACCGCCATGCACGGCGTGGGAACGAAAACACTTCTCTCGGTTTTTGATAAGGCGAAATTTACAACTCCAATATTGGTGACAGAACAATCCGAACCAGATCCAGATTTCCCAACAGTCGCTTTCCCAAATCCCGAAGAGCCTGGAGCAATTGACTTGGCCACAAAGCTCGCAATAAAAGAGAACGCTGATTTAGTGATTGCAAATGATCCTGATGCTGATCGTTGCGCAATAGCGGCTAAAGATGGTTCTGGTAATTGGCGAATGTTGCGTGGCGATGAATTTGGAACCCTGCTCGGCCATTACATTTCTAAAAACCAGAACGTTAAGGGGCAAACTTTCGCGACCACAATTGTTTCTTCAAGTGCGCTGGCGAAAATAGCGGGTAATTCCGGTGCAAATTTCGTTGAAACTCTCACTGGGTTTAAGTGGTTATCTAAAATAGAAAATCTGGCTTTTGGCTACGAAGAAGCGATTGGTTATTGCGTCGATCCTTTAAGCGTAAACGACAAGGATGGAATTTCAGCGGCCCTGAAAATTGCACAGATAAATTCTGAATTGTTATCCCGGGGATCAAATATTTTTAGCTACTTAGAAGAAATCTGGGCTGAAATTGGTTACCACCGCACCGAACAACTCTCGATTCGGGTGAGTGAAACTTCAATAATCGGAAAGATTCTTTCTGCTTTAACCCTTAATCCACCCACCAACGTTGCAGGCTTAACTGTCACTGACTTCGAAGATCTAAGCAAAAGTTCGCTGCCTACACCGGGGCTGCGGATAAGGTGCGGCGAAAGCGTTCGAGTGATTATTAGGCCAAGTGGCACAGAACCTAAATTGAAAACTTATATCGAAGTAGTTGGTGACTTGGAGTTTGCTGACGCCTTAGTTATAAAGATTAAAGCAGAGTTTGCGAAGTTATTCGCTAGCTATAGCTAAATAACCTGGCTTTACAACTTCTTCGATTATCGCCAGCCGTTCTTCAAAGGGAATAAACGAACTCTTTAACGCATTTATAGTCACGCGTTGCAAATCTTGGAAAGTCCAGTCAAATGCCTTAACAACTTCGACCATCTCATTTGTCATAGATGTCCGACTCATTAAACGATTATCTGTGTTAATTGTTACTCGGAATCGTAATTTGGCTAGCGCTCCAATTGGATGCGTTGCAATTGTTTTCGCTGCACCAGTTTGTAAGTTCGAAGTTGGGCAGAGCTCTAATGGGATTCGACGATCACGGACGTAGGCCGAAAGTCGCCCAAGTTTTGGTTTTGCGCCAGAGAAATCAATATCTTCGATTATGCGGACGCCGTGACCTAATCGCTCGGCTCCACACATTTGAATCGCCTGCCAGATTGAAGGCAACCCATATGCCTCACCTGCGTGAATCGTAAAGTGCGCATCTTCTTGGCGAAGATAGTTGAAAGTATCTAATTGATTAGTGGGCGGAAAACCATCTTCTGGACCAGCGATATCAAAACCAACAACACCTAAATCGCGATACTTGATTACTTTTTCTGCAATTTCCTGGGCAAGTGGATTCTGGCGGAGTGCGCACAAGATTGACTCGACTCGGATCTTTAGCCCTTCGGCTGCTGCTGCTTTTTCTCCTTGGCGATAACCTTCAATAGTCGCCTCAATAACTTCGTCGAGAGTAAGCCCTTCGCGCGTGAAAAGTTCTGGGGCGCCGCGAACTTCAGCATATACAACTCCGTCGCGAGCCAAATCCAATGCGCATTCACTTGCAACTCGGATAATTGCTTCGCGGTTTTGCATGACCGCTATTACGTGATCAAAAGTTTCAAGGTAGCGCACCAGCGTTCCCGAATTACAAGCGTCATAAAACCATTCTGCAAGTGCGTCTGAATCCGTTGCTGGAAGTGGGTAATTAATTTCTGCCGCTAAATCAATAATTGTTTGTGGGCGCAAACCGCCATCTAAATGATCATGAATAACAGCTTTTGGCAGCCGTTTGATCTGCTCTGGTGTTGGAATACTTGTAAGTGTCATCTCATCCTTCAATTTTCTCAATTATAAGTGGTAACCGATTAGCAACTGAACCATCTTGGCTGATTGCAAATGAATTATTGAGCGCACTTTGTGCACGTTCAAAACGCGCAGAATCATCGGCATGCAAGGTGTAAATAACATCGCCTTTATTAACTTTGGCTCCTGGCTTTGCATGTATTTCAATTCCTGCGCCAAGTGAAACGCTCTCGCCTTGTTTAGACCTGCCAGCGCCCAATCGCCAAGCTGCAATTCCAACGCTCATCGCATCCATGGATGAGAGCGTTCCATCTTTATCGGCAAGAATTTGAACCTGCTCTTTTGCTACTGGAAGTTTTGCATCTGGATCTCCGCCTTGCGCACGAATCATTCTCTTCCAACTATCCATTGCAGAACCATTCTTTAGGGCATCTGCTGGATCCATAAGTTGCTTAATTCCTGCGGCATCTAACATTTCGCGAGCCAATACTAAAGTTAATTCAACAACATCGGCCGGCCCGCCACCAGCAAGAACTTCTACACTTTCCCGAACTTCTAACGCGTTGCCTGCAGTTAATCCAAGTGGAACATCCATTGCAGTTACAAGTGCTCGGGTTTTAACTCCGGCGCGGGTTCCTAAATCAACCATGACTCTTGCAAGCTCGCTGGCTTTTTTAGGATCAGACATAAATGCCCCAGAACCTGTTTTAACATCAAGAACAAGCGCGCTAGTTCCTTCAGCAATTTTCTTACTCATAATGCTTGAAGCAATCAGCGGAATCGCTTGGACGGTTCCCGTTACATCTCGAAGCGCATATAACTTCTTATCTGCAGGGGCTAATCCCGCACCGGCTGCGCAAATTACCGCACCACAACTTTGAATTACTTCCAGCATTTCAGCATTAGTAAGCGATGCGCGCCAACCAGGTATCGATTCCAATTTATCCAAAGTGCCACCGGTATGACCAAGTCCGCGGCCAGATAGTTGTGGAACTGCTCCCCCGCACGCAGCAACAAGTGGAGCGAGTGGCAAAGTAATTTTGTCACCAACACCACCGGTTGAATGTTTATCAACGGTCTTACGATCGAGCATCGACCATTCCATGCGTTGGCCGCTATTGATCATTGCATGGGTCCAGCGCGAAATTTCGCGAGAGTTCATGCCATTTAACAAGATTGCCATTAGCAGCGCCGACATTTGTTCATCAGCGACAACACCTTTTGTGTAAGCGTCTATAACCCAATCAATCTGTGGATCACTCAGCTCATTTTTGTCGCGCTTAGCTCCAATTATTTCGACAGCGTCAAAAGCTTCACTCATTTTTCTAAATCATCCGGACCAAAAGCCCACGGCAACAGAGTAGACATTGGCGCCGGACCATCTGGTGTCATGAAAAGTAAATCATTCCCACCATGTTCGAAAAGCAATTGCCTGCAACGACCACACGGTGAGAGGAAATTACCTTGGGCATCAACACAAACCGCAGCGATTAAACGTCCGCCACCACTTGCGATTAAGTTTGAAACTAGGCCGCATTCCGCACAAAGTCCAAGTCCGTAACTTGCATTCTCAACGTTGCATCCAGAGATAATTCGGCCATCAGAAACTAGAGCTGCTACACCTACTGGAAATTTTGAATAGGGCGCATAAGCATTCTTCATAATCAATTTAGCTTCGCTATGTAGTTGCTCCCAATCAATATTCATAATTAGTTTGCTCCGCCACGGCTATATGGAATTCCATCTGCAGCCGGTGCTCTAACCCTTCCAACTAATCCGGTAACCGCAATAATTGTCGCGATATATGGAACCATCAACATAAATTCAGATGGAATTCCGACTCCAATAATCGTAAGAGTGCTCTGCAGGTTGTCGGCGAATCCAAAAAGGAGCGCCGCGAATACTGCGCCCATTGGGCTCCACTTTCCAAAGATCAGAGCAGCGAGTGCGATGAAACCGGCACCGGCGGTCATCTCGTTTCCAAAAGCTCCAACAGAACCAACTGTGTAATACGCACCACCTATACCTGCAACCAATCCAGCGATAACAACATTTCTAAACCTTAATTTATTCACATCTATACCGACCGTGTCTGCTGCTGTCGGATGTTCACCGATAGCACGAGTGCGAAGTCCCCATTTGGTTTTGAACAGCGCAAAAGTAATTACTCCAACAATGATAAACATCAAATAGACAACGACAGATTGACTAAAGAAAATCGGACCAATAATTGGGATCTTGGAGAGGAGTGGTATTTCCAACTGGCTGAATGTTGGCGCAGTGTTCCAAGATGCCTGATATGGAACCAAAAGTTTCTTATATAAGAAACTTGTAAATCCGATCACAAATACGTTGATAACGAAACCTAAAATAACTTGATCAACCGAGAATTTAATTGCAAAAGTAGCCAACAGAAGCGAAATCGACGCCCCCGCGAATGGCGCAGCTAGCAATCCCCATGCTGATTGATGAGTGAGACTTGCGACGACTCCGGAAACAAATGCACTCGCAAGCAATTGACCTTCGATTGCAATATTAATTACACCTGAACGCTCGCAAATTAGACCAGACATCGAACCGAAAATTAATGGAACTGCAAGGAGAAGAGAGCCTTGAAGCAGGCCTGTGAAAGGGATGAACTTTCCAGAAGCTACCCAAGTTATAAACGCCATAAAAATTCCAAATGTAGCTAAACCTGTTGGAAGAACAATCCTTGCGCCCTTGCGAAATGCAAGTGCAGCCGCAACTGAAGCGACTACTGCGACTAGAGAAAAAATCCTTGAACCCGTTTGTGACGATACAACCCACTCTTTAACTAGGACCCATTCGTTGTTTAGTACAAAGCCAAATGTTGTCTTATCTTTCCCAGGGTTTAAAAAACCAAAGAATAAAAGTGAGAGAACAGATAGCAAAGTTGTGACAGAAACTCCCGCTAATCTGCGCTTCTCAACGTTAGATCTCACTTTTTTAATCTTGAGAACCTGGCTCATCCGTTCCACCCTTTGGAGGTTAGTGCAGCAGATGCGTTCATCTTCTTAATTTTAAAGATGTATCTAACGAAAGCCGGAGCTGCAATAAACAGAACTATTAACGCCTGCGTTACTTGAACAATATCGAGTGGAACTCCGGTATTTGATTGCATGGTTCGCCCACCTGCTTGTAGTGCGCCGAAGAGAAGCGCAGCGAATACAGTTCCAAGTGGTTGCGCACGTCCAAGCAATGCGACAGTAATGGCATCAAATCCAAATGATCCGGCAATATCAGTATTAAGGGCGTATTCACTTCCCAGAACTTGAACTGCGCCACCAAGACCAGCTAGCGCGCCGCAAATCATCATTGTTGAAGTGATAACGAATGGAACAGAAATTCCAGCAGTCTTTGCTGCCTGTGAGTTCGCACCAACTGCACGGAATTTAAATCCGATCGTAGTTTTTGTGAGAAGCCACCATACAAATAGCGCAGCCGCAAGTGCAATAAATATTCCAAAATTTAATCTGAAGCTAGAACCAGCCAGAAGTGGAAGACGAGCATTTTCGTTTACCTCTGGTGCGATTGGATCAATTCTGCCTGGACGCAAGAAAGCCTGCGTTTTCAAAACCCATAGAATGAAATAAGCCGCGATGTAATTCATCATAATTGTCAAAATAACTTCGTGCGCACCCGTGCGTGCTTTAAGTATCCCAACGATTCCGCCCCAAATTGCTGCGAATATTGCACCAGTAAGCGCCGCAGCAAGAATATGAATTCCGATTGGTAGTTCAAAGTTAAATCCAACATAGGAAGCGCCGATGGCACCGAAAATGAATTGGCCCTGTGCGCCAATGTTGAAGAGTCCGGATTTGAATGCAAGTGCAACAGATAAACCAGTGAGAATAAGTGGGGTTGCAGTAACTATGGTCTCGGAAAGCGGATAGAAACCTTGAAAGAAAGAACCATCTTTAATTAGATTTACATCAAATACCGAGCCTTGGAAAAGGGCTAGGTAGGCATTCCCAACAGATGCAAGAGCACTTGTTATAAAATCAAGCGGCGAAGAAAACTTTGCAAGGACTTTTGCATCTGAAACAGCAATGATCAGGCCAGTTATCGTGAAAGCCATAAAAAATGAGAGTCCAGGAAGTTTGATTGCCTGACCAAATTTGGAAAGTGCGTTTCGCATCAGGCACTCGCCTTCTTGTTTACTACTCCGGCCATTAACAACCCAAGCTCTTCACGTGTTACTCCAGAATCAACAATCTCAAGAATCTCTCCGCGATACATAACTGCAATGCGATCAGCCAGAGCCAT
>CAXNFK010000070.1:0-6611 GCA_964201775.1 Candidatus Nanopelagicaceae bacterium | reverse complement strand
ACCAAGCCACGTTTTAGCAGCCTTAGGTGTTCTAACCCAAGGAAATATCCGGCTGACAATTCACCATGCAATTACATTTGATGAAGTAAAAGAATTCTTGAATATTTTGAAGCAAACGGTTATCGAATTGAGGGATCAAAAGTGATTTTGGATTGCTTGGGTAAGCGCTGTCCCCTACCAATTATTCAATTGGCGAAGGCACTTAGTGATAAACCGGTTGGCTTCGAATTAACTCTTCTAAGCGATGATCCCGCATCAGCCCCTGACTTGATTGCCTGGGCCCGGATGACGACGAATTCTGTCGAAACAATAGATTCAAAAACTTTTAAAATAACAAAATTAGCCAACTAGGCGCGGTTCTAGCTTTCCACTTACTTCATTAGCTGCAGCGCTTCCATATGCCACTGCAAATCTTTCAATAAATTCCGCTTTGGTAAATCTATATTCTTGCGTTCCCTTTATTTCGATACAGAATGTTGCAAGCATTGAACCAATCTGGGCACATCTTTCGTGGTTAAAACCCCAAGCAAGTCCCGCAACAAAACCAGAACGGAAACAATCACCAACACCGGTTGGGTCAATTTTAAATTTTTCCTTCGGCACGCCAACAGTTATTGGTTCCTTGCCGTGTTCTTCAACCCGAGCACCTTTGGAGCCGAGAGTAATTATTCGAACCGCAACCTTGCTGAAAATTTCAGCATCGCTCCAACCAGTTTTTTGGATAGTCAGTGCAAGCTCATATTCATTTAAGAAAAGATATTTCGCGCCCTCAATCAGCGACTTAATTGCTTCGCCATCCATGCGGGCTAATTGCTGTGAAGGATCCGCGGCAAATGCGATTCCCATTTCTCGTGCACTTTGGCTGTGACTTAGCATTGCATCTGGATCATCGGGGGAAATTATTAGCAGATCAAATTTTCCTGTTTTTTCAATTATTGGTGCCAGTTCAATATCCCGAGCCTCACTCATCGCGCCCGGAAAGAACGAAGCGATCTGATTTAGTTCTTGATCGGTTGTTACCATGAAAGATGCGGTTAGAAGTTCTTTAGAAATTTTTACATGTGCCGTATCAACGCCATGTCTAGTTAGCCAAGAATCGTAATCCGCCCAATCAGTTCCGACTGCGGCAATTAAATAAGGATTTAAACCAAGTGCGCCGATTCCGAATGCAATATTTGCTGCGGTGCCGCCACGCCTTACATCAAGACCATCGACTAAAAATGAGAGCGAAACTTTATCCAGTGAGCCAGCAACTAATGAGTCCGTGAATTTGCCCGGAAATGTCATTAAATGATCACGCCCGACAGAGCCAGCGCAGGCAATTTTCATAACTAATTAGTTGACTATTTAAATAACTGTTGAGTTAATTAAATGAATCGCCGCAGGCACATGAACCCTGGGCATTTGGATTATCGATTGTGAATCCCTGCTTTTCGATAGTGTCCACAAAATCAATTGAAGCGCCCATCAAATAAGGCGTGCTCATCTTGTCTGTAACAACACTTACTGCGCCAAACTTAGTAACTGTGTCGCCATCAAGTGTGCGGTCATCAAAATAAAGTTGGTACTTAAGGCCAGAACATCCACCAGGTTGAACTGCAACGCGCAGACTTAGGTCATCTCGACCTTCTTGAGTTAGAAGCGCAGCAACCTTGGAAGCGGCTACATCCGTAAGGGCAATTCCGGTGGTTCCAGTAGTTGGTGCACCAGTAGTTGTTACCTCTTGTGAAGTCTCAGTGCTCATCGTTCTCCTAATTTAAATTCGTGAATGGCTTAAGGCTACTCCATAATGTCCCTATGGGCTCATCAAGACTTTCCGAATTGCTCTTACTTGGCCAGGGTTCTGACCTAAAGAGCGAGCGAGGTGTCTCCTGTGATGGCGAGCTGCCTGCGGCAAGTGATCCGCAATTAGTCGAAAGAGCCAGAATTGCAAGGACTGCACTTGGGAGCCGTGCAATGGTTCTCGGCCACCACTATCAACGAGATGAAGTAATCCAATTCGCAGATATAACCGGTGACTCTTTCAAATTAGCTCAGGCTGCGCAGGATAATAATTCTGCCGAATTTATATTTTTCTGTGGCGTTCACTTTATGGCCGAGAGCGCCGATATCTTAACTTCTGCAGATCAGAAAGTTATTCTTCCCGATCTTGCAGCAGGCTGTTCGATGGCCGATATGGCGACCGCGAAACAAGTTGATGATTGTTGGAAAGTTCTGGAAAAAGTTGGCGTAGCAAGCAGAACAACTCCAATTACTTATATGAATTCTTCTGCGGCAATTAAATCTTTTACCGGAAAAAATGGTGGTGCTGTTTGCACTTCTTCAAATGCAATGCGGGCAATGAATTGGGCCTTTGAAAAGGGTGAGAAAGTCCTCTTTCTCCCGGACCAACATTTAGGTCGTAATACTGCAATCTTAAACTTAGGTCTCAAACTTGAAGATTGCGTGCTCTGGAATCCGTGGAAAGTAAATGGCGGCCTAACAGATTCTGAAATCCTTAAGGCAAAAGTGATTTTATGGCGCGGACATTGTTCAGTGCACGGAAGATTCTCTTTGGAAAACATCACTCAGATGCGTGCCAAAGTTCCTGGCATTCAAATTTTGGTGCATCCAGAATGCCAGCATGAAGTTGTTTCAAACGCCGACGTCGTCGGAAGTACCGAAATGATAATCAAGACTATTGAGAGTTCAGCGCCCGGCAGTAAATGGGCGGTTGGAACCGAATTGAATTTGGTGCAGAGGCTGGCCAATAAATTTACCGATCGAGAAGTTCATTTCTTAGATAAAACAGTCTGTTACTGCTCAACAATGAACCGGATCGACCTGCCTCACCTAGTCTGGGCGATGGAATCCTTGATATCTGGCCGCTTGGTCAATCAAATCTCAGTCGATTCAGAGACTTCTAAGTATGCAAAAGTTGCGCTCGAGCGAATGCTCGCTCTACCGTAGCGACATGAAAAAAGCCGAAGATGTAAATCCTGAAAAGAATCCAAGTAAAAAGGGCAAGGCAACGCCAAAACGAAAAGATGCTGTTGCAGCCACAAAAGTGAATTCAATAACCTCTCCCGTAACTAAAGCAGATCGCTCTAAGAACCGCGAAGCGCTAAGAGCTGCTCGCGCAGAGGCAAGAGCTGCATACATGCGCGGAGATCAGAACGCATTACCTGCTCGTGACCGTGGACCAGTGAAGAAATTCGTACGCGACTACATAGATTCACGCCGTTCACTAGGTGAATATTTCTTGCCATTGATGGTAATTGTTTTAGTTCTCACACTTGTTCCATCTGCAGAGATTAGATTTCTTGCAATTATCTTTATGTATGGTGCAATGCTTTACTCTGCTGTCTATGGTTTTTTTGTTACAAAAAATATCAAAAAACAAGTAGCAGAAAGATTTCCTGAAGAGTCTACAAAAGGCCTAGGGATGTATGGCTGGCTTCGTTCAACACAAATGCGCAGATTGCGCGCACCAGCGCCACAGAAAAAACTTGGAGATCAGGTTTAATTAAGCTCTTGGATTTGGGCTCTCTGTTCGTTCCGGATTAGTTTCCGGAATTGAACCGAGGGCCTTATCTATTTCTGCAAGAACTTGAGGTGAAAGCTTTATACCTGCGGCTTTAATATTTTCCTTAACTTGAGATGGTTTTGATGCTCCCATAATTACTGAAGAAACATTTGGATTAGCCAGCGCCCAAGCTAGTGCTAATTGCGACATAGTTAAATCAAGTCCAGCTGCAATTGGTTTTAGTTGCTGCACCGCGGTGAGAACCTCATCACCCATCCAACGCGAAATCATTTCAGCACCGCTTTTTTTATCTGTCGCTCTTGAACCTGATGGTGGCTTTTTGCCTGGCAAATATTTTCCCGTGAGCACTCCTTGCGCAATAGGCGACCAAACTATTTGACCAATACCTTCTTCGACGCAAAGCGGGACAACCTTTGCTTCGATGACTCGCCAGAGCATTGAATATTGTGGCTGACTAGAAACAAAGCGATCAAAACCACTCGCCTTCTGGATTTTTAGCGCATCCTCTATTTGAGACGCCGTCCATTCCGAGAAACCAATGTAATTCACTTTACCTTGACGAATCAGATCATCGAAGGCTCGAAGTGATTCTTCTAATGGAGTTTCGTAATCAAAGCGGTGCAACTGATAGAGATCGATGTGGTCGGTATTTAAGCGCTTCAAAGAGGCATGAACTGATTCCATAATATGTTTGCGTGAAAGCCCACGGTCATTCTTGCCTGGTCCGGTTGGCCAATAAACTTTGGTAAATAATTCGTAACTCTCGCGCTTAACCCCCTTGAGCGCTTTACCTAGGACGCTCTCAGCTTTCGTGCCTGCATATACATCTGCGGTGTCGAAAGTTGTAATTCCAGCATCCAGTGCAGCGTGCACACATTTGATGGCCGCATCTTGCTCAACCTGTGAGCCATGTGTGATCCAGTTTCCATAAGAAATTTCAGAGACATACATTCCTGACGAGCCGAGGCGGCGATATTCCATACCTAAAAGCGTAGTCTCTTTTGACGCGAAGCGGACAATTGCCATCGGACTCACCTTTGCGATTGGCCGCCGTTCTAGCGAGAAACAGTGAAGTAGTGCTAATTTTCTGCCACTGAAAGTACTTGCAGTGCAAAAATTTTCGGTAGTAATGCGTTTAGCGAAGTCCGGTGAGACCCCGGCGCTGTCCCGCAACTGTAGAGATTTAATTCAACGCTTTTCGAAGCAACTTGAATCTAAATCCGAGCCAGGTCGCCTAACACGTTATTGATGTATCCGACCTCGGAGGAAGGTCGGGCTTCTAGAGAATTTATTTTCTTTTTGCCCAAGCTTCCTCCCTCAAAACTCTTGAGGGAGATTTTTTATGTTCAAAGTTAAACCTGTTTTAATCAAGGTTGTAGTGGCAACTCTTGCGTTCTCTTTCTTAGCGCTAAATCCAACACAAGCCGCCACGGCAATACCGAAAAGAATTATTTCACTATCACCAAGTGCCACAGAGATTCTTTATGCAATTGGAGCTGGAAACCAAGTTATTGCGGTTGACGATCTGTCGAATTATCCAAGTACTGCGCCAATTACGAAGCTTTCAGCATTTAGTCCAAATGTTGAGGCACTCATGAATTTCAAACCAGATTTAATTATCCTCAATGCCGACGCAACAAAAGCGCTAGAAGTTAAAGCGGCCCTGGAGAAATTGAAAATCAAAGTTTTCTTAGAACGTGCGCCACTGAATTTAAAACAGGCATATCTTGAGATAACCGCTTTAGGAAGAGCTACTGGGAAAATTTCGGGCGCTCAGAGTGTTATCTCCGATATGAAGAGCAAAATAACCGCAGCAATTAAGAAGGGCAAAACTTCAAAGAAAATTACCTTCTTCCACGAGTTAGATAACACGCTCTATTCGGCTACCTCCGATACTTTTATCGGAAAGGTTTACCAGGATTTCAAGCTAGTAAATGTTGCAGATCAGGCGGCAACTGCAGATTCTGCTGGATACCCACAACTGCAATCTGAATATGTAATTAAATCAAATCCCAAAATTATTTTTCTAGCCGATGCGCAATATGGCGAGTCACTTGAAACCCTCACCAAAAGGGCTGGGTGGAGCGGGATTACAGCGGTAAAGGATAGAAATGTTGTTTCCCTACCCGAAGATATTCCATCTAGGTGGGGACCAAGACTTGTTGATTTCTATGAATTCATCGCTAGTTCAATTGCGAAAGTTAAGTAAGACGAACAAATGAAAATCTTGAAGAGCAAGGGTACTGAAAGCGTTTTGGCTCCAATTTGGAATTGGAAAATTACCGCTTTCGCTGCTGCTCTTCTCTTCTTTGTTGGAATTATGGCGATAAGTTTTGGCCCAGTTTCTTTAGGTTTCACCGAAATTATTAAAACTCTCTTCGGATTACCTGGCGGCTTAACGGGCCAAGACCGCACTTTGTTAATTGATCTTCGCCTACCTAGAGCTTTGCTTGCCGCCCTAGTCGGAGCTGCTCTAGCAACAAGTGGTGCGGTATATCAGACCGTATTTCGCAATCCACTTGCTGATCCTTATTTACTTGGTGCAGCGGCAGGTGCCGGGCTTGGTGCAACTATTGCGCTAACAAGTGCGGGAGCCAACCTTTATAGCCTGTTACCAATTTTCGCATTCTTCGGTGCAATTCTGGCAGTTCTGGTTAGTTTCTTTATCTCTGGAAAATTCTTTGCTGAACCTAATTCATTACTTCTTTCCGGTATTGCTGTTGGTTCATTTGCAACTGCTGTGCAAACTTATTTGCAGCAACGAAATAGTTCCTCACTACGTCCAGTTTACTCCTGGATTCTTGGTGAATTAACTGTTGCGAATTGGCAGGTTGTCACTTGGTCATCAATTTATATTCTGATTGCTTTGATTATTTTGATAACTGTTTCAAAACAATTAGATGGACTAATGCTCACAGATGAAGAGGCCTATTCACTAGGTATAAACCCAAACAAATTGCGCGTTATTGCAGTAGTCGCTGCGACGTTGGCTACAGCAACTGCCGTTTCAGCAAGCGGGTTAATTGGCTTCGTTGGAATTGTTGTTCCACATTTAGTTCGCGGAATCACTCACCGAGTTACAAAT
>CAXNFK010000069.1:0-6681 GCA_964201775.1 Candidatus Nanopelagicaceae bacterium | reverse complement strand
GGTCGCGCTTGATCTACACCTGGAATTCGTGCGACAACATTGACTCGATTTTCGCCAGTGACAATTAATTCGCTATCTATTCCGACCTCTTTTAGTTTTAGAGCCACATAATCAGCAATTGCTCGTTCATCGCCCACACCGTCGCCATGATTAACGCTTGGAATCCGAATCATTTCCTGGCAGATGGAAATGCACTCTGTTTCCAGGAGGTCTAAATCAATTTCGTTATTGACGTTTGGCACACTCCTATCTTGCCGTAATTGTGATGAAGCGCGCGCCATTGGTATCCTTGCGTCACAAATTACTGATTTTTCACCTGTCCGGGTGGCGGAATTGGCAGACGCGCTAGCTTGAGGTGTTAGTTCCCGCAAGGGATTAGGGGTTCAAGTCCCCTCTCGGACACAACTGGTCAATCAATTTATCGATCAATAACAACTATAAACAACAATAAGGAGAACAATGCAATCAAAAGGTTACGCAGTATTAGAGGCTTCAAAACCACTCGTCCCATTTACTTTTACTAGACGAGAACTGCGTCCTGCAGATGTTGCAGTAGCTATTGAGTACGCCGGAATTTGCCATTCAGATATTCACCAAGCACGTGAAGAATGGGGTCCAGCAATATTTCCAATGGTTCCTGGTCACGAGATTGCTGGCGTTGTCTCTGCAATCGGCAGTGCTGTAACAAAATTTAAAGTCGGAGATCGCATTGGAGTCGGTGTTTTTATTGATTCGTGTCGCGAGTGTTCTTCATGCAAAGCCGGTCTCGAACAATATTGCACGCAAGGAATGACTGGAACATATAACGGTTATGAACGTGACGGTAAGACTGTTGCACAAGGTGGATACAGCGATAGCTTTGTTGTTGACCAAGATTATGCGGTGACGATTCCTAGCAATCTTGATATGGCTGGAGTAGCGCCATTACTTTGCGCCGGTATCACTTTGTATTCTCCACTAAAAAATTGGGGCGCTGGTAAAGGCAAAAAAGTTGGCGTTATTGGCCTCGGTGGTCTGGGACATATGGGTCTGAAGTTTTCTGCAGCTTTAGGAGCACACACAACAGTCTTTTCTCACTCACCTTCGAAAGAGAAGGATGCGCGAGCAATGGGAGCCAACGATTTCGTTGTGACTAAAGATCTCGAAACTTTAGCCAAGCTTCCGAAAGATTTCGATCTGATTCTAAATACCGTTTCTGCTGATATGAACCTGACACCATTCGTAGACTTGTTGAAGTTAGATGGAACCCTTGTCCTAATTGGTCTGCCCGGAAAACCTTATGAGATCAATACACCATCTCTTCTTGGTCAACGTCGCTCAATCTCTGGTTCCATGATTGGTGGGATTGCCGAAACTCAGGAGATGCTCGATTTCTGCGGCAAACACAATATTTTGAGTGATGTTGAAGTTATTGAGCCAGAATATATAAATGAAGCGTACGAACGCACCGTTAAGAGCGATGTAAAATATCGCTTTGTAATTGATACCAAGAAATTCTAAAAGAACTACTTAAAGATATGTAGAAGTCCCGCAACTAGCGGGGCAACAAATAGTGCCGGCAAAAGATTTCCGACCGGCACTTGCTTTATCTTCAATAATCTCAATGAAATTCCCAGCAAAAGAATTCCTCCAGTGGCGGTCATAGCCAAAACTTGATATTCCGGCAGAACAGCACCGAGAAAAAGTCCAACACCAGTCCAAGCGAATTGATAAATTCCAACTGGTAGAGCTGAAACCGCAACACCCCAGCCAAGTGAGGCTGCAAAGGCAATAGATGTGACGCCGTCCAGAATGCTTTTCAAAACAAGTTGATCAATTCCAGTTCCCATTCCATCACTAATCGAGCCAAGAATTGCCATCGGCCCAATCACAAAGAGAAGCGATGCAGATACAAAACCGTCAACAAAGGGACTTGAACCGTTTGGATCGAATCTTGATTTAATTTTAACCCCAATTACTTCCAAGCGACTTTCAATATCTAATGCGTTGCCAATAAGTGCACCAATTAACAGGGCAGATAATATGACTAGGACCGGCCAACCTTTTGGTAATTCGGATGCAAAACCAGCGTTCCACAATTCTTTGATCGCATCTGCTGCGGCGAGAAGTGTGACAAATCCAAGGGCAGTAATAATTAGATCACGGGTTTTCTCTCGAAATTTAGCTCCGACAAGAATTCCCAAGCCAGAACCCAGAAGAATCGCGAGAACATTTATAGTTGTTCCAAGTCCAACAAAACCTACAGTCATATGAGTCCTAAATGCATTGCCCAAACCTCCGGTCGAATCGGTAGACTCTAACAGTGAAATTGCCAACCTATTTAGCGGAAATTGGTCGATTTCTTAAACCTCATAGAACTATTCCCAAGACCCCTTGGACCGCGACCTCGCGCTGGTCAGTTAATCTAAAAAACCTACCGATATTATTTTTTGGTCTCGCAATATTTGGTATCGGTGACGCGTTATTGATTCAGTCAACAATCGGCAACTCCCCTTGGTCGGTTTTTGCGCAGGGACTTTCTTTGCGCACTCCGTTGTCAGTCGGTGAAGCAACAGCAATTACGAGCATCGCTGTTCTACTACTTTGGATACCACTGAAAGAGCGTCCAGGATTCGGAACACTCGCAAATATCGCGCTAATTGCGGTCTTTATCCAGATTGGAGTTGACCACATTCCAAAAATCGAGATGAATATCCTGTTACAGATTCTTTATGTTCTAATCGGAATTGGCCTTGTTGGTATGGGCTCTGCTCTTTATATAACTTGTGGCCTCGGCCCCGGTCCTCGTGATGGCTTGATGACTTCAATCCACAATAAGACAGGTATCAGAATCGCACGAGTTCGACTGTCTATCGAAGTTACTATTTGACTTATTGGTGCACTCCTAGGCGGTTCAGTTGGAATTGGCACCGCAATGTTTGCGCTATTTATCGGAAATTCGATCGCGACAAGCTTGAACATTGTCTCTAAATTTTCCACTCCATCTCAATAATTCCCAATTTGCGCAGTTTTTCATTGCTGCGAGAGAACGGTTTGGAACCAAAAAACCCACGATAAGCAGAAAGCGGACTTGGATGAACGCTCTGAATTAATCTGTCGTCCGAGATGAATTTCGCCAGTTCGGCAGCGCTATTTCCCCAAAGAATAAAGACGATAGGCCGCTCCCCCAGATATCGGACAACTTCGTCGGTAAATTTCTGCCAACCGATATTTTTGTGAGCAGCGCTAATGTTTGGCGAAGTTGTCAAAACTCTATTAAGAAGCATTACGCCGCTACTCTGCCAGTTAGTTAAATCGCCACTCTCTATTACAGAACCGATATCAGACTCAACCTCCTTCAATATATTCCGGAGCGTTGGCGGAAACTTCGTAATTGATTTTGGGATACTAAAAGATAACCCCATAGCGTGTTCTGGGTTTGGATAAGGATCTTGCCCAATAATGCAGATCCTTATTTGGGCTATTGGAAGATTAAATGCGGCAAATATTTTTGATCTCTCAGGGATATAAATCTCAGGTAGTTCTATTTCGCCTAAAATCTCTTTCGAAGAAGGAAGCGCATCTTGCCATTGCTTCGGTAGAAGTTCGAAAAGCATCTAATTTAGTGCGTTGGCCGAATATCGGTTGTTCTGCATTGTTACGCTTATCGGCATATCGTAAGCGCTGCTCAAATTCTCTGAGGTTATAACCGTAGCAATTTCACCACTTGCGACTATCGCACCTGACTTCAAAAGTAGTGCATGAGTCGACCCGGCTGGAATCTCTTCTATGTGGTGCGTAATCATCAGAGTGGCAGGCGCGCTTGGATCCTTTGCTAGCAAGTCAAATCTCGTCAACAGATCTTCACGCCCTCCTAAATCCAATCCTGAAGCGGGTTCATCGAGCAACAAGATTTCTGGATCGGCCATGAGCGCTCGTGCGATTAGTGTTCGCTTCTTTTCGCCCTCACTAAGAGTGAAGAATTTTCTATTCGCCAACTCTCGAACGCCAAGTGTTGTTAGTAAACCCTGCGCCCTAGATTCATCCCACAACTCGTAACTCTCATTCCATCTTCCTAACATTGCATAAGCAGCTGTTAAAACTATGTCAATCACTTTTTCATCTTCGGGAAACAAATTCAAAAGTGTCGAACCCATAAAGCCAATACGAGGGCGGAGTTCAAACACATCAACAGCGCCAAGTCTTGCGCCAAGAATTTCTACTGAACCACTTGTAGGGTGAATCTGACTGGAGCAAAGTGAGAAAAGAGTTGATTTACCAGCACCATTTGGCCCCAGAATTACCCAACGTTCGTTCTCGTTCACTGCCCAATCGAGAGGGCCTAAAATTGTTTTGCCCTCGCGAACAACCGAAACATTTTGTAGGTGCAGAACTGGAATCACAGGCGTAAAGATACCCGTAAGCGACGCGGCTTAACGCTACAAACCGCTAATCTAGGCGAGTGAGCCAAAATGCGTTTGAGAAGCTAGAACACACTGGGCTAATTCTAATTTCAGGCGTTGACGCACCTGGGGTTACACAGGCTTTGTTCGCCACCCTGGAACCATTCGCAGTAACAATCTTGGATATCGAACAGGTTCTCATTCGTGGCCGATTGATCCTAACAACTCTGATTTCACTTGATCCTGCTCATGCTTCAGCAATTGAGTCCGATTTACTTGATACAACAAAAAAACTTGGATTAGATCTTGCAATTGATTTTACAGATCAAGCCAAGAGTGAAACTTCAAATGCGAATCTTCATATTGTGGCCCTCTCACAGAATTTGCGCCCGGCGGGCATCGGTGCTCTGGCTGCGAAAATTGCAGATCGAGGGGGAAATATAGATCGAATTCACAGGACTGCGTCTTATCCCCTTACCGCAATTGAGTTTGAAGTTTCCTTAAGTTTGGATGAAGGCGATTTGAAGATAATCCAGCGAGAACTTGCCGAAATCGCGCAAGCAAATGGAATCGACATCGCAGTTGAGCAGAGTGGCCTTACTCGACGTGCCAAACGCATTGTTCTTCTAGACATGGATTCCACGCTCATTCAAGAAGAAGTGATTGACCTAATTGCCGAGAAATTTGGGGTTGGAGATAAAGTTGTTGCAATTACAGATCGCGCGATGCGCGGTGAAATTGATTTCAGCACTTCTCTAAAGGAGCGCGTAGCTCTGTTGGCAGGGGCTGATATCAGCATTCTAAATGAGGTCAAGAACGAAATTACTCTCACTCCCGGTGCTAGAACATTGATCCGAACACTGCACCGCCTTGGACACAAAGTCGGCGTTGTTTCCGGTGGGTTTTTAGATGTAATCGAGCCTTTACTAAACGAGCTAAATATCGATTACTACCGTGCGAATAAACTAGAAGTTAAAGAAGGCAAATTAACTGGTGCGATAACTGGTGCGATCATTGATCGAGAAGCCAAAGCGAATGCGCTGCGAGATTTCGCGGATAAGGAAGGTGTTGGCTTAGCCCAAACGATCGCAATCGGTGATGGTGCCAACGATTTAGGAATGCTAGAGATAGCCGGTTTAGGAATTGCCTTTAACGCTAAGCCCGCGGTTCGCGCAGCTGCTGATAGCTCAATAAATTCTCCATACTTAGATTCTGTTCTTTACCTCATGGGAATAACACGTGATGAAATAGAGAGCGCCGATCGGTTTAGTTAAATTTAAAGGCGACAGGCGTGAATATCTGTTACTAAGATCCCGCGAGCACCAACCTGCCAGAGTTCATCCATAATGCGATTTATTTCGGAACGTTTAACCATGGCCCGAACTGCATTCCAATCACTCTTCTGCAGCGGCGAGATTGTTGGCGATTCAATACCTGGCGTTATTACGCACGCTCTCTCTAAATTAGCACTTTCTACATCGTAATCAACCAAAACATATTGTCGTGCAATCACTACACCATTTAATCTGCGGATTAAGGTGTCAATCGCAGGTGAAATAGCTTTTCCGTTTCTAGTTACCAGGATTGCTTCACTCTCTAAAAGAACATCGCCGAAAATACTTAATCCTGCTGCTCTAAGAGTGCCTCCAGTTGAGACAACATCCGCAATGACATCTGCTACACCAAGACGAATTGAACTTTCTACGGCTCCATCCAATTTTACAATTGTGCTCTTTAGTTTTTTTGATTCAAGAAAGCTCTCGAGCAATCCTGGATAGGCCGTGGCGATTCGCTTACCAGCTAAATCCTTCTCAGTAAATTTCTTGTCGCCAGGGCCGGCAAAGCGAAAAGTGCTTTTGCCAAAATCTAACGGGAGAACTTCACTTGCAGGGGCTCCGGAATCTAAAAGTAAATCTCGGCCAGTAATTCCTGCTTCAAGTTCACCACTGCCTACATAAACCGCAATATCTCTTGGGCGGAGATAGTAAAACTCCACCTGATTTTCGGGATCAATAAAAACTAAATCTCGCGGATCATTGCGCTGTCTATAGCCCGCTTCTTTCAACATCAGTGCGGAACTCTCCGCTAATGAGCCTTTATTCGGAACTGCAATCTTTAAAGTCACTTGTTTTCCTAACTATAGATTCTTATAGACGTCGTCTAATTTGATGTTTCGAGCAATCATTAGAACTTGTAGGTGGTAAAGCAACTGACTAATCTCTAGTGCTAATTCTGAGTCACTCTGGTATTCAGCAGCAATCCAGACTTCACCAGCTTCTTCGAGTATCTTCTTTCCAAT
>CAXNFK010000068.1:0-6800 GCA_964201775.1 Candidatus Nanopelagicaceae bacterium | reverse complement strand
AGCGATACTTCGTAAATCTTTTGCTTACTTGCTCTTCGCTATTGCAGCATTTTCAATTGCCGAAACCTGGTTTATTTCCTAACAGTAAAAGTTAAGAACGAAGTGACTGGGTGTCCATCTTCAGACACTACCCGCCAGGAAACTTTTATTTTCCCGGTAGCGCTGCGATCCTTAATATTCACGCTTACTCTGGCACCACTTACAAAAGCTTTGCCGACTCTAAGTTCTTTACCTTTGCTGTTTTTTACCGACAAGAAATTGGTTTGCTTATCCGCAATCGTTATCAAATTACCGTCAAATTCCACCCAAACTACCTTTGGAATTTTAGTAATAGTTGAGCCGGCTTTAGGATTAGATGAAACAAATTGCCCATGTGCCTCTGCCCAGCTTGGGATGAGAGCTAAAGAAGTTGCAACAAGAATAGTGAACAAACTTGAGGTGAACTTGCGCATATTTGAAGGCTATCAAAGTAATTAGCAATTAAGATACCAATATGCCTTCAGTCCTATTTGTTTGTGTTCACAATGCCGGTCGATCTCAGATGGCGGCCGGATTCATGACAGCGCTATCTGGTGGAAAAGTTGAAGTTCTCTCCGCAGGTTCTGCGCCAAAAGATTCAATAAATCCAATAGCGGTTGAGGCCATGGCTGAAGTTGGAATTGATATTGCAAATAACGTTCCTAAAGTTTTAACCACCGAAGCTGTTCAACAATCTGATGTCGTTATAACAATGGGATGCGGCGATACCTGCCCCTTCTTCCCAGGAAAACGATATGAAGACTGGGTACTAGATGATCCAGCAGGTCAAGGAATTGAATCTGTCCGCGTAATTCGCGATGAAATTAAGAATCGAGTTGAAGCTTTACTTAAAGAAATAATCTAATTTCATCTAAAGTAGTGGCATGGAAAACGTCCTTCAAAACCCTTCCGTTCAACGCGTTTCTGCGAAGTTAAAAGAACTTGGCATTGATGGCAAAGTGCACGTTTTATCGGATAGTGCCCGCACTGCCCAAGAAGCAGCAGATGCACTTGGAATTTTGGTTGGCCAAGTCGCATCCTCAATAGTTTTTAAACTTGATGACGAATCACCGTTGTTGGTAATCACAAGTGGTCGCCATCGTGTCGATATTAAATTAGTAGCCGAAAAACTTGGTATCGCTAAATTGCACCGCGTAGATGCGGATTACGTGAAAGAAAAGTCAGGATTCTCAATTGGCGGCGTATCTCCCGTTGGTTGGATTAATCCAGCAACAATTCTTATCGATGAAGCACTCAACGATTATGAAGTTGTGTGGGCTGCAGCGGGGCATCCACATTCGGTTTACCCAACTACATTCGCTGAACTAGTTGCAGCCACTGGTGCGAAACCAATGGTTGTTGGTGATTGATGATTGTTCTAGTTTATTTCTGGAAGATAAATCTGCGCTCACTCCCCATTGCAATTCTTCATATGGCTCTTGATCGGATAACTCTTAGGCGAAGTAAGAAAGTAACTTTCTTTAAATCTTTAGGATCTGGCAAAGGCGAAACTTTCACCCCAAGAGATGCTGATGCAAAACGTTGGGGCTTGCTCGTTGTAATTGATTCAGTTGAAGTAGATGCCTTTGATGCATCCCCCTTGATATCGAGTTGGCGAAAGATTTCCACTGCTGAATATCGGGCTGTCTTGCAACCAATTTCTTCTCACGGCATGTGGTCAAAGCGCAAACCTTTTGATGCGAATCAAATTTCTAATTGGCAAGGTCCAATCGCAGCAATCACCCGTGCTCGAATTAAGTGGTCGATGAACTCTAAGTTTTGGCGAGCCGTGCCACCTGTAACAGTAAGTTTGAAATCATCGCCAGGATTGTTAAGTGCAATTGGCATTGGTGAAGCGCCGATTGGACTTCAGGGCACATTCTCTAGATGGGAATCCGGGGCGGCACTTCGCACCTTTGCATATCAAGGTCAGGCTCATATTGCGGCAATTCAAGCTACAAAAGATTTAGATTGGTATGCCGAAGAACTCTTCGCCCGCTTTGCGATCATTAAAGAACATGGTGGGTTCTAGCTATAAATAAGGCAGAATTGACCCATGTCGATTCGCCAATATCGCCCAAGAAGTAATCGCCGTCAGGGTATTTCTGCAAACCAAAGTTTGGGACTTTATTTACTTCTGGCTTTTGTTATCGCATTGCAAATCAGTTATCCCTTAGTGAGTGGCGACAGCCTTAGATACATAACAATTTTTACAGTGATAACTGGCGCTGTCCTAATGCTTACTCATTCGCTGTTGTCCTATGGCTTTCGATACTTCGCGACTTTTGCTTCAGTTACCTTCACATTCGCTTTGGTTGTCGAAATTATTGGCAGTAAAACTGGTTGGCCATTTGGAAGTTATGTTTATGATGATTCATTAGGTTTAAAAATTGCTGGAGTCCCAATAATTGTTCCCTGCGCTTGGATCATGATGGCGCATCCAGTTTTGATTGCAGCACGTAAAACATTTCCAAGTTGGGCCTTTATCTATGGTGGCGCTGGACTTATGGTCTGGGATTTGTTTCTAGATCCTCAAATGGTTGCAGCCAATCGTTGGACTTGGGACGTAGTTGGTCCACATGTTCCATTTCAACCAGAGATTCCTTTATCAAATACTGCAGGTTGGTTATTTGCTGGAATGGGATTAATGGCACTGCTAAATTTAATTCTTCCAAAAGAGCGACGTAAAGCAGGAGTTAATTCAACAATTCCGGATGTTTTCTTGGGTTGGACTTTGTTTTCAGGAGTAGTTGGAAATCTATTCTTCTTTGACCGTGCCGGAGTCGCATTGATTGGCGGAATTGCTTTTGCGCTTTGGATTGCGCCTTATTTGTTTGTCATATCTTTTGGTAAGCCAGATTTATTAAAGTAAATGATTGAATTTTGGCTCTGCGCCTTTGCGCTAATTATTACCGTTGCAAATGTTATTAATATGCGGGTCGTTGGACTAAAGGGTGCGACAAGCCTTAGCGAAACAGTTGATGTGCTAATTCCTATGCGTAACGAAGAGGAAAATGTCGAAGGTTGTCTTAAATCAGTTTTAAATAGTGAGTTGCTCGACGTCAGCAAAGTATTTGTTCTAGATGATGGCTCCAGCGATTCGACCGCTGAACTTATTGGCCAATTCAAAGTTGATAAGTTAATTGGAACACAGCCGCCTACTGGCTGGCTCGGCAAAGTTTGGGCCTGTCACAATCTTGCACAAGTTGGCTCTGGAAAGTATCTAGTGTTTGTGGACGCTGATGTACGCCTTCATCCTTATGCCATTGCATCTGCAATAACAAAAATGAATAAGTTTGGTTGGGATTTCATCTCGCCTTATCCAAGGCAAATTTCTGGATCATTTCTAGAGAAATTAATTCAACCTCTTCTGCAGTGGTCTTGGCTTGCAAGTGTTCCACTTCGCGTTGCCGAAAAATTTCCCAACCGTTCCATGACTATTGCAAATGGTCAGTTCTTCATAGTTAAGCGAAGTGCTTACAACACATCTGGTGGGCATGCTGCAATTCCAGATGAGGTCTTGGATGATTTGGAACTTGCCAGACTATTAATCAGCAAAGGTTTTAAAGGCGGAGTCGCCGATGGAAGTGCTGTTGCAAGCTGTCGGATGTATAAGAGCAATTCGCAATTAATCGATGGCTACACCAAATCACTTTGGAAAGCATTTGGTGGTCAATTCGGAACTCTGGTAGCAATCTTTCTGTTGTATTTCACTGGGATATCGCCATATCTAGGAATAGGTGCACCGGCGTCATTTATATTTCTATCACGCGTACTAGCTGCAATTAAGACGAGATCTAATCCGGTATATGCCTTCCTGCATCCGATATCTATTCTGGTTCTGCTTTACTTGATTGTTTTATCCTCAATCCGAAAATCACGTGGAACGCTGCAATGGCGGGGACGGGCGATTTAATAAATGTCTAAGGTAATTGTTATTGGTGCTGGAATCGGTGGCATGTCTGCTGCTGCAAGATTGGCTAAATCTGGACACGATGTCACCGTCTTTGAAGGCAGCGATCGCACTGGCGGAAAATGTCGAACCAAATGGATCGGTAATTATGCTTTTGATACTGGGCCTTCACTTTTAACTCTTCCTGCGGTTTATCGCGATCTTTTCTTGAAGACTGGAAAACGGATTGAACATATACTAAAAATTGAGCCAGTCGATCCGGCTTTTGAATATAACTTCGCTGACAAAACCAGAATAACTTTTCCAAATCTTTCATTAAAGGGCACCTGTGATTCAATCGAATCAGTATTAGGCAAAGCAGCAGGAAATCAGTGGCATAACTTGATGCAGCGCGCTGAACATATGTGGGACGTTTCCAGAGGGCCATTTGTCGAATCGGAATTGAAATCAATTTCTAGTTTGATTGCAAAAAAGGGGTTCCTCGGCAACTTAAAGGTAATTGCACCTTTAACATCACTTCGAAAGCTAACTGGCAAATATACGAGCAACCCATATCTTTTAAAGATTATTGATCGCTATGCAACATACTCTGGTTCAGACCCACGTAAAGTTCCGGCAGTCTTACTTACAATCGCTTTCGTTGAATCTTCATTTGGTGCTTGGCACATCAAAGGTGGAATCGGCCAACTATCGAACGCAATTGAGAACCGTTGCCTAGAACTAGGTGTTAAGTTTGAATTGAATACAACCGTCACCAGAATTACCACGAAGAACTCTGCTGCCTCAGGCGTTGAAGTTGATGGAAAGTTTTATCCCGCAGATTTCGTTGTTGCTAATGCCGATGCCGAACTTGTTTACAATAAATTATTAGATGGCAAAGTAAAAGAAGCTTCACCAGAGCGGAAGAAATTAGCTAAAGCCACAAAATCTTTAGCCGGATTCTCATTGCTATTAGGACTAGATAACAGCAAAATATCTGGACCTGCTCCAGTGATGCCACATCATTCAATCTACTTTCCAAACGATTACGACGCCGAATTCGACGATATTTTTGTAAAGAAGATTCCAGTAACAGATCCAACAATTTATATTTGTGCACCAAATGATCCGGAGATGGTTAAAGGAAATAATCTTGAAGCTTGGTCAGTTCTTGTCAACGCGCCAAGACATGAACCAGGTTCTGGCTGGGATTGGAATAACGCTTCAGCGTTATATGCCGCAAAAATAATTGCGAAGTTAGATGAGTTGGGGCTAAGAGTTAGTGAACGGCTCGAAGTAATGGAGTTTCAAACTCCAGCAGATTTGGAAGAAGAAGTTAGTGCCCCTGGTGGCTCGATTTATGGAACTTCAAGTAATGGCGCACGTTCTGCATTTCTTCGTGCAAGTAATGCCTCTCCACTTAAAAATCTTTACTGTGTTGGTGGTTCGGCTCATCCCGGTGGCGGACTCCCCCTAGTTGGGATCAGCGCAGAAATTGTCGCTGAAGCAATCGGTCCAAAATAAACACGAGCGTCAATTGGATATCCATCGCGCGCTTTGGATAAGTAAATCAACGTTTGATTCCTAATCTCACTTACTAATGACTCCGGCGTTGCTGGGGAGATAGGGGTTTATCGGATGAAAATTGGAATCGTAGGAGCCGGTTTTGCCGGACTCACTTCGGCAAAAGTTCTAGCTGAATTCGGTCATGAAGTTCAAATTTTTGAAAAAGAATCTGATGTTGGTGGTGTTTGGTCTGCTTCACGCCGATATCCAGGTCTTGGAACACAAAATGTTCGAAGCACATATGCGGTGAGTGATTATGGATATCCAAAGGGAACTCCAGAGTGGCCAAGTGGCGAACAAGTCCAGCAATACATGGAAGGTTATGCCAAAAAATTCAAATTCTTTAACAAGATTTCCTTTAACACTGAGGTAACTCTTGCAAAGCAGAACTCAAATGGCTCATGGACAGTTGAAACAAATTCGAACGGCAAGAAAGATTCGCATGACTTTGACTATTTCATTGTTGCTAATGGAATTTTCAGTGATCCATTCATTCCAGAATGGAAAGGCGCAGATTCATTTAAAGCTGGAGGCGGAAAGATTCTGCACACAGTTGATTTCCACAGACTCGAAGATGTCCGAGGAAAGAACGTAGTTGTCGTTGGTTATGGCAAGTCTTCCTGCGATGCAGCAAATGCAACTGTCGGAACTTCAAAGAGGACAACAATTGTTGCCCGCCACTTGATCTGGAAGGTTCCAAAGCGTCTTAACAACGTCCTTAACTACAAGATGCTTCTTCTAACTCGTATGGGCGAAGCGCTATTTCCTTACATCGAGCTAAAGGGCGCAGAAGCCTTCTTGCACGGAAAAGGCAAGAAAGTTAGTGCAGGAATGCTCGGAAGTGTTCAAGGCGTTATCGAGAAGCAATTTAAACTTGAGAAACTTGGACTGCATCCAAAAACTGGACTAGACACAATTGTTCGAAGCACAGTTTCACTTGCTACTGATGGTTTCTTTAAGAACATTAAAAACGGAAAGCTATTCGTAGAGCGCGATACTGAAATCGTAAGTATGTCGGCTGGAAAGGTAACCCTTTCAAATGGCAAGACTTTGGATGCTGATTATGTAATTTGCGGAACCGGTTTCCACCAACGCGTTCCATTCCTTGAAGATTCAGTTATGAAAACAATTAATGATGAGCGTGGAAACTTCCGTCTCTATCGGCAATTAATCCCATTGGATGTCAAGAACTTGGCATTCAACGGATATAACTCTTCATTCTTCTCACAATTGAATGCAGAAATCGGAGCAATCTGGATTGCAGCAAATATTGCAGGTGCGCTCAAGCTGCCTTCACGCAGCGAAATGCTTTCACATATCGACA